>JALRCL010000318.1 GCA_023268575.1 Patulibacter sp. | reverse complement strand
CGCTCGCCGCCGGTGACGCGGACGCGAGCAGCGCGGCCGAGGACGCCCCGCGGGTCTTCGACCACCTGCCCGAGGGCACGAAGCGCCTGACGCAGGTCGACCAGACCATCGTCGAGAGCGCCGACCAGGTCGACACGGAGGGCCCGATCGTCCTCCCGCTGGCCGTCGCCGCCGAGCGCCACGCCGACCTCGTCGAGCCGTACCTCGGGAAGATCGAGACGCAGCGCACGCCGTTCACCGCGCGCAACGACCGCGACTGGGCGGGCGGCTTCTTCGTCTACGTGCCGCGCAACGTCCACCTCGACGCCCCGGTCCTGCTGACGCTCGTGCAGTCGCAGGCCGGCACGACCGCCGCGCCCCGGACGCTCATCGTGCTCGAGGAGGGCGCCCAGGCCGAGATCTGGTCGCAGGCGGTCTCCGCCGACCCAGCGCTCGACGCGCTCGTCAACGGCGTCGTCGAGCTGCACGTGGGGGCGAACGCCCGGCTGCGGTTCGTCGACGTGCAGGACCTCTCCGAGCGGACGTGGATCTTCGGCGCGCAGCGCGCGACGATCGACCGCGACGGCTGGATCGACTGGATCACCCTCGGGCTCGGCTCGGCGAAGGGCAAGGTCTTCCAGGAGACCTCGCTCGACGGTCCGGGCGCGCACGGCCGCGTCACCGGGGGCTACGCCACGCACGGCAAGCAGCACCTCGACTTCGACACGCTGCAGACGCACGCGGCGGAGAACACGACCTCCGATCTCGCCTTCCGTGGGATCCTCGCCGACAAGTCCCACGCCGTCTGGCGCGGGATGATCAAGGTCGACGAGGGCGCCCAGCAGACCGACGCCTTCCAGGAGTCGCGCAACCTGTTGCTCACCCGCAAGGCGCACGCCGACGCGATCCCCGGGCTCGAGATCGCCGCCAACGACGTGCGCTGCACGCACGCCGCGGCGATCGCCCAGATCGACCCGGAGCAGCTCTTCTACCTGCGTTCCCGCGGCCTGCCGGTCGGTCGGGCGAAGCGGCTCGTGATCGAGGGCTTCCTCGCCGAGCTCGTCACGCGGTTCGAGGAGGGCCCGGTCCGCGAGGCCCTGGGCGAGGTGCTCCAGCGCCGCCTCGAGGCCGTCCTGGACTGACCGGCGGCCCCGCCGGACGACCGAAGGCCCGGACGCGTCCGGGCCTTCGCCGTTCTCGGGCCGCTCGGCGGCCGAGCCGCCGGGTGCGCGATCAGCTCGCGACGTCCTCCGAGGCCGGCGCCTCCTGGGCGTCCTCGCCCTTGGAGTCCGACGACTTCGGCACGGCCCGCTCGACGACCTCGCAGGACCCGTTGGGGTTCTCGGCCGTCGCATCGGCGATGACGTCCACCGGGTCCAGCAGCGCCCGGTCGCGGCCGGCCCCGCAGGTGATCCGGTCGACCTCGCCGTCGCGGGTGCGGAACGTGTCGTTCCCGTCGCCGCCGTCGAGCGTGTCGCCGACCTGGTCCGGCACGCCGTTCACCGCCGGGGCGACGTCCTTGCGGGCGAGGGCCCAGAGGGTGTCGTTCCCGTCGCCGCCGCGCAGCGTGTCGACGCCCCGGTTGGCGAACAGGACGTCGTTGCCAGCGCCGCCCTCGACGACGTCGTCGCCGGTGCCGCCCGCGAGCCGGTCGCGGCCGTTCTGGCCGTGCACCTCGTCGTTGCCCGCGCCGCCGAAGACGCGGTCGGCGGCATCGCCGCCGAAGAGCTTGTCGTTGCCCGAGGCGCCGTAGATCCGGTCGCGCGAGGTGCGGTCGCCGACGCCGTTGCCGTCGCCGATCACCGTGTCGTCCCCGCTGCCGCCGTTGAGCCAGTCGTTGCCGGGTCCACCGTGGATCCAGTCGTTGCCGGTCGCGCCGAAGATCCGGTCCTTGCCGGAGCCTCCCTCGCCGCGGTCGTTGCCGCCGCGCAGGAAGATCCGGTCGTTGCCGGCGTTGCCCTTGATCGTGTCGACGGCGTTCGTGCCGACGAGGCGCTCGCCGCGGGACGAGCCGTCGATCGTGGCGGCCATCGCGGTCGCCGGCACGGCTGCGGCGGCGGTGATGGCGAGCGCCGCGACGAGGCGCGGCCGACGGAAGGGGGAAGGGACGGGCATGGGTGCTCCTGATTCGGGGTGAGGAATCGCCGCCGCGTACGGCGTCGGCTGCGTCGAGAGGGAGTTGTCGCCGACCGCCGCCCCGCCGTGGGGCCAATCTCACGCGCCCCTCACCGATCATGAGAGCGCCGTGAGAGAACCCGTTGCAGTCGCGACCCGACGCGCCGGCGCGTGCCAGGATCGAGTCGCCCCACCAGCTGCCCTCTCCGCCCCCATGTCGTACCTGCTCTCCCGCATGCACCCCGCCCGGGTCCTCCCGGCGCTGCTGGCGATCCTCGCGATCGCCGCCGGTGGCGTCGCGATCCACGCCGACGCGAAGACGTTCAAGGGCAACGCCCGCGGCAACACGATCCGCGGCACGAACGCCAACGACGTGATCTACGGCAACGGCGGCAACGACCGCCTGTACGGCCGCGGCGGCAACGACACGATCTACGGCGGCGGCGGCAACGACCGGATCGACGCCGGATCCGGACGACGGGGCAAGCCGATCGGCGTCCTCGTCGGGGGCGCGGGCAACGACACGATCATCTCCCGCAACCGCGTGGTCGACATCGTCTCCTGCGGACCGGGGCGCGACACGGTGATCGCCGACCGGATCGACCGGATCGCGGGCGACTGCGAGACTGTCCAGCTGAAGTGACCGACGCCCGACCGATCGTCCTGCTCGTCGACGACGACGCCGCGATCCGCCGCACGCTGGCGGTCGGTCTCGAGCTCGAGGGGTTCCAGGTCGTCCCGGCGTCGGGCGGGCGCGCCGCGCTCGAGGCGGTGCCGCGGGTCCGCCCCTCGGCGATGCTGCTGGACCTCACGATGCCCGATCTCGACGGGCTCGAGGTCCTTCGCCGTCTGCGCGCCGACGGCGACGAGACGCCGGTCTGCGTCCTCTCCGCGCGCGACGAGGTCGACGACCGCGTCCTCGGCCTGCACGCCGGCGCCGACGACTACGTCGTGAAGCCCTTCGCGCTCGAGGAGGTCGCCGCGCGCCTGCACGCGCTCCTCCGGCGCCGCCCGCCGAGCGAGGACGAGCGCCTCGTCGTGGGCGACATCGCGCTGGATCCGGTGGGGCACGCCGCCACCCGGGGCGGCCGCGACCTCGAGCTGACGCAACGCGAGTTCGCCCTGCTGCACCTCTTCCTCCGCCGCGCCGGCGAGGTCGTCGACCGGGCGACGATGCACGAGGAGGTCTGGGGCTACACCTTCGACCCCGGGACGAACATCGCCGACGTCTTCGTCGGGTACCTCCGCCGCAAGCTCGAGGCCGACGGCGAGCCGCGCGTGCTGCACACCGTCCGCGGCGTCGGCTTCGTGCTGCGCGTCTGAGCCGTCTGCGAGCCTGCCGCTCCGGTGCTGGTCCTGCGCAACCTCCGGTCGCGGCTGACCTTCGGCGTCGTCGCGGTGCTCTCCGTCGTGCTCGTGATCGCGGGCGCGCTCGTCGCCGACGCCGCGGACCGGACCGAGCGCGAGGCGCTCGACGACCGCCTGCGCCGCACGGCCGAGCTGCTCGACGTCACCGCGCGGGACGTGGTCCAGCAGGGGCAGCTGGACGATCTGGACCGCCAGCGACTCGACCAGACCCTCCGGGTGACCGGCAGCTCCCTGCGGATCGTCATCCAGGGAGCCGCGGTCGACGGCGGCGAGGCCGGCCGGCCGTTCCCCCGCGTTGGGCGGCTGCCGCTGGGCTACAGCTCGCACGAGTCGGGGGGCCAGCGGTACCGGGTGTACGTGAAGTCCGTCGACCTGTCGGACTCCGGGCGGGACGTCCTCGAGGGACGGGTCGAGGTCTCCTCGACGCTCCAGATCCTCGAGCGCCGCGGGGAGCGGCTCGAGCGGCGCCTGCTGCTCATCGGGCTGCTCGTCCTCGTGACGACCGGGATCGCGACGTGGCTCGCGGCGGATCTCGTGCTCCGCCCGCTGCGGCGGCTGCGACGAGCGGCACGGGGGATCGAGTCCGACGACGACCTCGAGCAGCGGGTGCCCGTCCAGGGCCCCGAGGAGCTGCGGGCGCTCGCGCGCTCGTTCAACGCGATGCTCGGCCGGCTCGAGCGCTCCAGCGGCGAGCGCCAGCAGGCCCTCGCCGCCACCCGCCGGTTCGCCGCCGACGCCGGGCACGAGCTTCGCACGCCGCTGACCTCGGTCCAGGCCGCGCTCTCCACGGTCCACCGCCACCCGTCGATCGACCCCGAGACCCGGACGGCGATCATCGGCGACGCGCTCGCCGAGCAGCGGCGGCTGGTGACGCTCCTCGACGGGCTGCAGGCGCTCGCGCGCGGGGACGCGAACCCCGTCGACCAGGTCGACGTCGACCTGGCGGGCGTCGTCGCGGAGGCCGCCGGCGCGATCACCGCCCGCCATCCCGACGTCCGCCTGCGGACGGCGCTGCCCGACCGGCTCGTCGTGCGGGGCTGGGAGCCCGGGCTGCGCGTGCTGGCGGACAACCTGCTCGTGAACGCGGCGCGGCACGGCCGCCCCGGCGGGACGATCAGCGCGACGGTGCGCCAGGTCGACGGCGGGCGCGCGGAGCTCGTGGTCGAAGACGACGGGCCCGGCATCCCCGTCGAGGAGCGGGAGCGGCTGTTCGAGCCGTTCGTCCGCGGCCGGGAGGTCGAGCGGCCCGGATCGGGCCTCGGGCTGGCGCTCGTCGCCCAGCAGGTCCGTCACCACGGTGCGACGATCCGGATCGACGACTCGCCGCTCGGCGGTGCCCGCTTCACCGTCGCGTTCCCGTCGCCCGACGCGGTAGCGCCCGCGGCCCCGCCCGAGCCCGAGCAGCGCCGCCGCTGGAGCCGCCGACCGTGACCACCTCGCCGCCCCGATCATGCCCCCGCACCGGTCGCAGGCCGGGCCGCGCCGGCGTGCTCGCCGGCGCCCTCGTCCTCGCCCTGCTCGGCGCGCCGTCGGTGGCCCCCGCAGCGGAGGCCCCGTCGGACGGCCCGCGCCCGGTCGCCGGTTCGCAGCTGCCCGCCGACGGCCCGCTCATCGAGACGATCGACCGGCTCTGGAGCCGGGTCGCCGGGGCGTACCGCGGGTACCCGGGCTCCCCGCGCACGCGGGCCAACGCGCTGCTCCTGCGCCTGCACGTCCGAGCGCTCGTCCTCGGCGCCGACAGCCCGCTGCCGGCGCGGCTCGCCGCGCCGGAGCGCGCGCGGCAGCTCGTCGACGCGCTCTCGCGCTCGCCGGCGTTCGTCGACGGGCGGACGACGCGCTACGACCCGGACGATCGCGACCAGTCGCACCGACCCGGGTTCACGCAGACGGCCGGGCGCGGGCAGCGACCGAGCCATCAGCACATCGCGATCGACCCCGAGGTCGCGCTCGCGCTGGCCGAGGCGGTCCGTGCCCGGGCGGTGCTCGGTCTGCGTCCCGCCGCGGTCGCGCGCGCCCGGCGCGCCGTCCTGCGCACCGCGGCGCACCCGATGTTCTCCCCGCGCCGGGTGCGGATCGGGCAGCTGCTGTGGACGACCCAGATGCTCTGGGCCAAGCGCCTCGTGGACGGTGACGGTCGCGCGTTCGCCCGCGCGATGCGTCGCGCCCTGGACACCGAGGACCGGCTGCTGCCGCGACTGCTCACCCGCGACGGCGGCTACCGGTATCAGGTGAAGGGCCGTCCTGGGGATGCCCTGAACCGGATGGACACCCCGGAGTACAGCCTCATCGCGCTGGCCGGGATCCAGTTCCTGCCGCAGGCCCGGGCCGACGGGATGCGCCTGCGGCGCGGCGAGCTCGCGCGCTACCGGCGGTGGGGTCGGCGCGTCGTCTGGGGCGCCTTCGGCAACGACGGGCTCCTGAACTGGGACACCGCCTGGGGCGCGGACCGGCGCTACCTCGTCCAGTACTGGGGCTGGGCGAGCACCGCGCTGCAGGCCCTGGCGGGCGCCGACGGCGTGCTGCCCGCCGCGGACCGGCGACGGGCCCGTGCGCTCTGTCGCCGCGCCCAGCAGCGGGTGCTCGACCTCCAGGACGCCCACGGCATGCTGCCCAAGGTGCTCTACGGCGCGGCCACGACCTTCGCTGCCGCCGGTCGCGACCGCGCGCTCGGCAGCCTGCGGATGCTCTGGTCGGTCTCGAGCTGCCCGGACGCCGGGATCCCGCGCTCGGCCGCGAGCTTCGACCGCGAGCAGCAGCGCTACGCCGTGACGACGCCGCGCTACACGACGGCGGTCGTGGGCTGGTCGCGCGACCTGTCCTCGGGCGCGCTGCCCGTCCGCCTGCTCGACGGCGACGGCCGGGCGATCGGCGGCCTCGGCGGGCGCCGCAGCGGGTTCGACCTCGTCCTCGGCGATCTGCACCTCGGTGGTCGCCCCGCGAGCGGGAGTACCACGAAGAACGCCAGAAGCGATATCTTCAGGGACGCCGCCACTGCCTAATTGACGAAGGTCAGTAAGCAGAGTCTGAATGTTCTTTGGTGATGCGTAGAACTTCAGTTCGCCTCTACGAGCCTTGAACTTGCG
>JALRCL010000682.1 GCA_023268575.1 Patulibacter sp. | reverse complement strand
CGCGCGCTCGCTCCGCCGCGGGACGAGCTCGGCCATCTCGACGGCCATCTCGTGGTGCGGGACCATCTGGGCGACGAACGCGGCGTCGACGTCCGCACGGCTCGTCGTCGTGGCGGTCGACGCGCCGGCGCCGTGGCCGGCGTGGTCGCCGCCGGACCCGCAGCCGGCGAGCGCCAGCGCGGCGACGGCCGCCGAGGTCAGCAGGACGGGGGCGATCCGGGACCGCCGGTGGTGGGTGGTGCTCGTGCTGGGCACGGGTGCTGCTCCTTCTCGTGATGGGGTGGCGGTGGGGTCCGGCGTCGCCCGGGCGGGCGGCCGCCGGCCGTCGCTCACCGCCGCAGCACGACGTGCTGGAGGAACAGCCGGCGCGGCACGACGCCGCCGCCGGCCCGCGCGCGGGCGAGCGGAGCCACCGCCGCGCCGCGCCGCCGCGTGCCGAGCCGGCCCCGGTCGCGCGGGCGCCGACGACGCCGCAGGAGCGGGGCGACGATCGCCGCCCCGAGGACCGCGATCCCCGCGCAGGCCGCCGCCAGCACCACGACCGGCGCCCCGTGGTCGCCGTGGTCGCCGTGGGCCATCGCCGGCAGCCCGTGGTGCGCCACGACGCCGGCGACGAGCAGCGCGAGGAGCGCGGCGCGCAGGCCCGGCCGGCGCGCTCCACGACGTCGGATGCCGGCGGGACCCATCGCCCGGTGTTCTACCCGGTGGCGGTCGACCGCGGCGCCGGCCGCGTACCCGTCGGACCGGCGAGCTGGTGGCGCAGCAGGGCGATCCGCAGGGCCAGCTGGTCGTCGAGCCCCTGCAGCGAGGCCCCCGTGAGCTCCTCGATCCGGTGCAGGCGCTTGCGGACCGTGTTCGGATGCAGCGTCAGCGCGGCGGCGGTCCGCTCGGTGCTGCGCCCGGCGTCGAGGAAGGTCCGCAGCGTCTCCAGCAGCTCGTCGCCGGCCGACGTCCCCGGCCCGACGGGCTCGAGGTAGCGCTGCACGAGCTGGTCGCCGAGCGTCTCCTCCGAGCGGGCGATCGCCTCCATCGCCACGTCGGTGATCCGCAGCACGCCGTCGCGCCCGACCGCCACGGCCGTGTCGACGACGCGGGTCGCGACGCTGAACGAGCGGGCCAGGTCGGCGACCGCGCCCGCCGGGCCGAGGCCGAGGACGGTGCCGGCCGCCGGCACGAGCCGCGGCCGGTCGGCGGCGAAGCCGACGACGTCGGCGCCGTGCAGGGCGACCGCCCCCTCGCGCAGCACGCCGTCGAGCTGCAGCTCGTGCAGCAGCCCGCGCTCCCGCCCGCCGGGAACCCGTGCGCGGAACGCGAGGTAGCGCCCCTGGGGGTCCAGCCCGGCGTCCCGTAGCAGCGCCGGGGGCGCGCCCGCCGGCGTGAGGAGCGCCGCGTGGACGAGCGCGGCGCGACGCTCGGACGCCTCGGCGACGAGCTCCAGCTCCCGGTGGCGATAGGCCGCCGCGGCCATCTCCATCGCGTGGTCGGCGATCCGCCACATGTCGCGCGTGAGCGTCAGGGCGTCCCCGAGGGCGACCACGCCCTCCTCGCTCGCCCGCCAGACGACGCCGAAGACCTCGTCGAGCGCGATCCGGTAGACGCGCAGCATCGACTCCAGCGGGATCTGCTGCCGCGCGCGCGTGTCGCCGATGATCCCGAGCGCCTGGCGCTCGTCGTCGCTCGGGTCCCGCTCGCCCACGAGGACCGCCATCGCGATCTCGAGGTCGCGGGCGATGCCCTGGCGGATCTCGAGCTCCTCGATCCCCTCGTAGACCGGGATCTCCTGCTTGGCCCGCTGCGCCGACCGGCGCACCACGTCCTCGAGGTGCGGCAGCAGGGTCGTGATGATCAAGGCCCGATCCAGCGACGGGGCGTGGTGGTCGGGCGCGGCCACCCGCCGACCCTATCCGGCTCGCGCCGCGCCGCCCGCCGGGGTCGGCGGACCACCGACCCCGGGGCGATCCTCGGCCCGGGGACCGCGACCTCGGGCGGTCCCGGGGCACGGGTCACCGGAGGCGTCCGGCCGGCCGGACGGTGACGGGGCGCAGGCCGTGGGCGCTGATCCGCACCCGCCGGACGTCGCGGGGAAGCCGCAGGCGAAGGGTGCGACAGGCGCTCGCGCGACGCGTGGTACTGCGCGTGCGGGGCCGGCCGCGCGCGTCGGCGGGACGCTCCGCGGCGATCCGCAGGCGCCGGTCGGTGCGCGAGCGCAGGCGCAGCACGGCGTGGCGGCGTCCGGCGACGAGCCGCACCCGGCCGGCGGCGGGACCGCTCGTGGCCGGCACGCAGCGCGGGGCGGCCGGCGACGACGCCGCCGGCGGCGGCTGGTCCTCCGCCGCCTCGCCCGGTCCGAGCCGATCGACGATCCACCGCACGCCGGCGCGCGCGGCCTGGGCGTCGCTCGTGATCGTCTCGTGCGTCGCCGACGGCCACCGCTCGTACGTCAGCCGGGTCCCCCGCGCGCGCTGCTCGGCGGCGAACCGCTCCGCCAGGGCGATGTTCGTGATCGCGTCGGCGACGCCGACGTCGACGCGGATCGGCAGGTCGCCGAAGCTCAGCCGCCGGACGTTGTGGCGCTCGAGCACCTCGCGTGCGACGGGCCACAGCTCGTCGAACCGCGGGCCGGGGACCTCGCTCGGCGCCAGGCCGCCCCACGAGTCGGCGCGGCCGAGCTCCGTCAGGCACCGGGACTCCAGATGGCCGAGCAGCGCGGTCGCGCGCGGACCGAGCAGCCCGGTGCGCAGCGCGGCCGCGATCCGGGGATCGTCCTCGGCCGCCCCCGCGGCGATGAGGCCCCCGAGGGCCGCGAGCGTCCCG
>JALRCL010000657.1 GCA_023268575.1 Patulibacter sp. | reverse complement strand
GGGCGTCCCGTCCTCGACCGCACCGGAGACCGTCCCGACCCCGAGCGCCGGGGGTGGCCCGAGACGCTCCACGCCGTCCTCCCGGGGCAGGACGATCGTCTCCGGCACCGTGACCCCCTCGGCGCGGCGGGCGAGCGCCCGAGCGGCGAAGGGGTCGTCGGCCTCGACGAGATCGTCGTCCTCGTCCTCGCGCAGCTCCGGCAGGACCTCGCGGGCGAGCAGCCGCAGCGAGCGTTCCAGCACGTCGCCGGCCAGCAGCCCGACCGGTGGCACGAGGACGATCTCGTCGACGCCGGCGTCCCGGTAGCGCTCCAGGAGCTCGAGGACCTGCCCGGGGTCGCCGACCGCGCCCCGCAGGCTGCCCCCGACCCGGACGGCGAGCCGGTCGCGCGCGCCGGCCCGGACGGGCGCCGGGTCGTAGCCGGCCTGCGCTCGACGGCGCTCGAACTCGCTCGCCGCCGAGGTCCGCCCCGGGCGGTGGGCACCGAAGCGCGTGTGGTGGTCGAGCAGGTGCCGGTGCAGGTGGACCGCGTCGAGGCCCTCGTCCAGCGCCCGCTCGGGGTCCTCGGCGACGTGGAACGGCAGGCAGAGCGCGAAGCCCGGCTCGACGGCGGCACCGAGCGGGACGCAGCGCTCCGACCGCTGGACCTCGGCGTGCTCGCGTGCCCAGTCGGCGGCCTCCTCGGGTTCCAGCAGGCAGCGCACGAGCGCCCCGAGGCCGCCCTCGCCGGCGACCCGCACGTCGCCCGGCCGGTCGCACGCGCGCCAGAGCGGCGGGTGCGGTCGCTGCTGGGGCCGCGGGACGAGCTGGCGGACCGGGATCCCGTCGGTCCCGGGCTCGCCGGCGAACGGCTCCTCGGCCAGCAGCCGCGCGACGCGCCCGATCGTCCGGTCCGCGGCCTGGCGCGTGCCGCCGCGCGCGATCCGCAGCGGCTGCAGCTCGATCGCCGACGCGGGCTCGGCGAAGGCGACCGCGACCCGCCCGCCCGAGAGCGCGTCGAGCGCGGCGACGCCGGCCGCCAGGCGCGCCGGGTGCTGGATCCGCGGGTGGGCGAGCACCGGCCCGAGGCCGAGGCCCAGACGGCGCGTGCGCCCCGCGATCTGGGCGAGGGCGATCTCGGGCGGACCGGCGTGCTGCAGCTCCTCGTGGAAGTGCCGCTCGCCGATCCACGCACGCGAGAAGCCCAGCGGCTCGGCGGCGACGGCGACGTCGACGAGGTCGCGCAGCCGCCGGCCGTCGCCGGTCGGCGACCACGGCCGGGGGTGCAGCGCCTCGAGCAGGAGGGCGAACCGCATCGCCGCGCGACGCTAGGGCGAGCGGCCTCCGTCGAGGTGACCTTCCGGTGACCGGCCGGCGCGGTTCGCCCGGCGCGCCCGTGGAGGACCGGCCCGGCCGGTCCGGGGCCATCCACGAAGCGCGCTGCCGAGGGACCGGCGTGCCGACCGCGTGCCCAGCAGGGCGGAGCCGAGCTGAGCGATCAGGCGGTGGCGGCCTCGCGGGGCGGAGCCGGGCTGGGTTGGGCGATCAGGCGGTGGCGCCCTCGCGGTGCACCTCGTGGCGGCCCTCGGCAAACTCCTCGACGACCTTCGCGCAGAACGCCGGCAGGTCGTCGGGGTTGCGGCTGGAGACGAGGCCCTGGTCGACGACGACCTCCTCGTCGACCCACTCGCCCCCGGCGTTGCGGATGTCGGTCCGCACGCTCGGGTACGAGGTGATCCGGCGGCCCCGCACGAGGTCGGCCTCCACGAGGGTCCACGGCCCGTGGCAGATGACGCCGACCGGCTTGCCGGCGCGGAAGACGTCCTGGACGAAGGCGATCGCCTGCTCGTCCTGGCGGAGGGTGTCCGGGTTCGCGACGCCGCCCGGCAGCAGCAGCCCGTCGAAGTCCTCGGCGTTGGCCTGCGCGACCGTGCGGTCGACGGCGAAGGTGTCCTTCGGGTGGATGTCGCCCTCGGTCGCCTGGATCTCGCCCTCCTCGAGCGAGACGAGCACCGTCGTGCCGCCGGCCTCCTCGACCGCCTTGCGCGGCTCGGTCAGCTCGACCTGCTCGACGCCGTCCGCGGCGAGGATCGCGATGGTCTTGCCCTGCAGCTCGTTGGCCATGTCCCTCGGCTACCCGACGGTCGGTGCCGCGAACCCCGGTGCGCATCGCGACCCGCGGACATAGAGGGCCCCCGCCGAGGCGGGGGCCCTCCGTAGCGAGCCGGTAAGCCGGATTCTGTCGTTGCGCAGCCATCCATCTCTGCGACCTACCTGGACCTCGACGAGCCGCCTGCGAACGGTCCTGCTCGGTCTTGCACCGGGTGGGGTTTACCTGGCCGCCGCGTCGCCGCGACGCCGGTGCGCTCTTACCGCACCATTTCAACCTTGCCTGTGAGGGCGGTCGCCCGCGCCTCCATCGGCGGTGTCTTTTCTGTGGCACTTTCCCGCGGGTTTCCCCGGGTCGGCCTCCCGACCACCCTGCTCTGCGGTGTCCGGACTTTCCTCGAGCGGGGAGACCCCGCCCGCGGCTGCGTGGCTCGCGTCGGGAACCGTACCCGGAACGGGGTCAGGTCAGCTCGGTGCCGCAGCGGCCGCAGCTCGCCACGGCCGGGCCGGCGCCCGTCCCCTGCCCGCCGAGCGGCGGTCGCATCGGACCGTCGCAGAGCGGGCAGGGAACGGCACGTCCGGTCGACAGGCCCTCCCATGCGCCGACGAGCGAGTCGTCGAGCACGCGCCTGCCGTCACGGCGAACGGGGCCGGTCATCCCCTGCCGGACGCGCTCCGGAGCACACGGGCTCCCGAGCGCGTCCCTCGCCGCGCCGGGCCGCGGCGTCCCGCGGCCCAAGTCCATCGTCCGGGTCGGCGCGCCGGCCCCGCAGGCCCGCCGGGCGGCGCGCCGGCTCATCGCACCTGCCGCATGAGCCCGACGACCTTGCCGAGCACGCGCGCCTCCCGCGAGCGGATCGGCTCCATGTCGGGGTTCTCGGGCTGCAGGCGCACGTGGTCGGCCTCCCGGAAGAAGCGCTTCACCGTCGCCTCCTCCCCCACGAGCGCGACGACGATCTCGCCGTCGCGTGCGGTCTCCTGCGGCCGGACGACCACGAGGTCGCCGGCGAGGATGCCCGCGCCGATCATCGACTCACCGCGCACCCGCAGCAGGTACTCCCCGTCGTCGCCTCCCGCGACGTCGGGGACCGGCACGTGCTCCTCGACCTGCTCCTCGGCGAGGATCGGCGCGCCCGCGGCCACCTGGCCCACGAGCGGCAGGCGCCGCGAGTGGCCGACGGCCTCCCGCACGCCCTCGACCGCGGACTCGATCCCGCGCTCGAAGAGCTCGATCGCCCGCGGCTTGGACGGGTCCCGCCGCAGCAGCCCGAGCTTCTCGAGGTTCGCCAGGTGCGCGTGCACGGTGGACGAGCTCGCGAGCCCGACCGCCTTGCCGATGTCGCGCACCGTCGGCGGGTAGCCGTTGCTCGAGGTGTACTTCCTGATGAAGTCGAAGATCTCTTGCTGGCGCTTCGTGAGGTCCATGCGTCGCCCGTCGTTTCCGAACGTGTGTTCGCAACGCTAGCGGCCCGTCCGGCGGAGCGCAACCAGCACGCATCGCCGGGAACGAGTGGCTACACTGCGCGAGCCGCGCGCCAGTGGCGGAATTGGTAGACGCGCAAGGTTGAGGGCCTTGTGGGGGATAACCCCGTGGAGGTTCGAGTCCTCTCTGGCGCACCATCGAAGGACCTGGAACCCCCGGATCGAGCGATCGACCGGGGGTTTCCTCGCTCCTGGGCACGGGCCGCCGGGCCCTCGACCGAACGTGCGCGCCGCTCCGCCTCCCGAGCAGCAGCCCTCCGCCGTCGCGGAGCCGTACGGGTCAACCGCACCTCGGCAGCGCTCGCGGCCCCAAGCGAAGCCGCGCAGCGTTCGTCTGGACGATGATCGTCGCCCGCGTTCGACCAGCGCTCCAGGTCGACCAGACTGCCCGCTTCCCGTCCCACCCGATCAACGTCGCGGTCCGGGGAATGCGCAGCGTGCGACCCCGGCGGCCCCGCGTATCGGTCAACCACGTGCCGTGACAGGAGAGCGTCCGGCGTCCGACCTTCCGCGATCCGTCGATCGACACCAGGACGCGCCTGCCCGCGATGCTGGCCCGGACCGCCGTGGCACCACGAACGCGCGACCCGACGCCGTACAGCCTCCCGCCCGAGCTCGACGCGACCGGGCGGAGACCGCGCCCCTTCGGATCGACCACGCGAACGACGGCCGCCCCGTCATCGGTCAACGGCACCTCGACCGCCGAACGGCGCTGGGGCAGGCCCGCTCGCCGCGCGACCGTCTCGGTGTTGATCGTCCACGCACGCCGGCCATCCGCCCAGCGGACCGCCTGCAAGTCGCCGTACCCCCCGACGACGGCCCCCGAAGCGTCCCGCTTCCACCGCGAATCACGCGTGTCTGCGTAGAAGCGAACCAACGGACCACCGAAAACGTAGTCGGTCGAGGGAAGCGACAGCGGGAGTCGCGCCTGCGAAAGCAGATCGCGGAACTCGCCGGTGGGCCTCCTGTTACCGTCGACTTCGGCAACCACGGGGGCGTTCGACGGTACGAGGAAACCGAGCTGCGCAGGTCGTGTCACGTCCTCCTGACGAAGCAGCTCCCCGGTCCTAACGCTGAAATAGGCCTGTGTCGCAGTAGGGCTCGACGCCATCCCGAAGCCGCTGCTCGGGTCGAATCCTCCGGCCGGAACGGCCTTCCAGACCCCCTGGACGATCGCCACCTCGGGGCTCCACGCGAACCTTGTCGCGAGGAACTGGTTATACGGCAGGTCAGCCTCGCTGACGCCCCCTGGCGCCCTCAGCGCATCAGTCCCCAAGGCGACGGTGGTCCGCGCGCCGTCCTTCAGCGCGACGCGGCTAACGACGTATCGCCCGTTCGCGACGGCACCGGCAACCACGTGGTCGCCGGAAACGGCCGGGTAGGAGCTGTTCGGCTCCACGGCGATCGGCGACTTCTTGGTTCCGGCCCCGGCTGCCGCGGGAGCGACGAGCAGTACCGACGCACCGAGGAGCATCAGGGTGATCGGGCGTCGCGTCATCGGGCTCTCACGTGAGGTCGGTGCACGCCGGAGGTCCGCTCATGGTCGCAGCCACGGTCTACGGGTCGCGCCGGTCGTGATGGCCCACGCCGTCCTCCGGGGCGGGATCCACCGCGGACGTGCGCGGCGGATCTCGCGACGTGCTCGATGCGCCGGGCTCTTCGCCGGCCCCGCGGATCGAGGCCCCAGGCGCCCCGCTCGGAGGTGACCAGCGGGCGACTGGCCGTCGCGTCGCCCTGCCCTCCCGGGTCGGTCGCCGCACCGGCCGGAAACGGCATCACGCGTCCACCGGGTCGGCCTCGGCGAGCTCCTCCACGGTGCCAACGGGCACGATCGCCCCGGCGTCGTCGACGACGAGCACCTCGTCCCCCACGACGGTGATGCCGTAGCGGCAGCGCGCGTCGAGGACCTGGGGCACGCCTCCGGCGCCGACGCCGCGGCGGGG
>JALRCL010000557.1 GCA_023268575.1 Patulibacter sp. | reverse complement strand
TGCAACGGCCTCGCGGCCGGGGAGGACCGCCGTCGGCGGCGGGAGCGCCTGGGGGATGCCCCCGGTCGGTCCCCGAATCACCCCGACCGGCCGCGTTCCTGAGGCGAAGCTGTGGTTGGATCGCAGCGTGTCCCCGATCGTTCACGCTTCCGGCCTCCGCAAGACCTACGGCAGCGGAGAAACGGCCGTCACTGCCCTGCGCGACGTCGACGTCGCCTTCGAGGCCGGGCAGCTCACGGCGATCATGGGACCGTCGGGCTCCGGCAAGTCCACGCTCATGCACTGCATCGCGGGCCTGGACCGGGCCGACGGCGGGACCGTCGTCGTCGACGGGGTCGAGCTCGGCACGCTCGACGACCGGCATCTGACGGAGCTGCGGCGCGATCGGATCGGCTTCATCTTCCAGGCCTTCAACCTGCTCCCGGTCCTCACGGCGGAGGAGAACATCGTCCTGCCGATGACGATCGCCGGCCGCCGGCCCGACGCCGAGTGGCTCGAGCAGCTCGTCGCCACCGTCGGCCTCACCGACCGGCGCCACCACCGGCCGAGCGAGCTCTCCGGCGGCCAGCAGCAGCGCGTGGCCGTCGCGCGCGCCCTGGCGAGCCGCCCGGCCGTCGTCTTCGCCGACGAGCCGACCGGCAACCTCGACTCGCGCTCCTCGGAGGAGGTCCTGCGGCTCCTGCGCCGGGCCGTCGACGAGTTCGGCCAGACGGTCGTGATGGTCACCCACGACGCCCACGCCGCGTCGATCGCCGACCGGCTGCTCGTGCTGCAGGACGGCCGGATCGTGCACGACGGACCGGCCGGGACCTCCGAGGACGTCCACGCGCGGCTGCAGGCCGCCACCGACCAGGTCGGCTGATGCGCGCGCTGTTGCTCCGCTCGCTGCGGCTGCGCATCGGGCGGACCCTCCGCACCTCGATGGCGGTCGTCATCGGCGTGGCGCTCATCGCCGGCACGCTGATCTTCACCGACACGATCAACCGGACCTTCGACGCGATCGGCGACGCGAGCTACCGCGGCGTGGCGGTCGCCGTCACCCCGAAGGTCCCGCCGGGTACGCCGGACGCCCAGGGGCCGGACGACGAGCGGTCGCTGCCGCGGGACCTCGTGCGGACGGTCGCCGGTGCCGAGCACGTCCGCGCTGCACGCGGCCAGGTGACCGGCACGGCGCTCGTCTTCGAGCGCGACGGCCGGACGCGCATCGGCGGCCAAGGTCCGCCGGCGCTGCTGCTGTCGGCGCTGCCGGACGGGTACGGGGAAGCGAGCTACCGGAAGGGCCGCGCGCCCCGGGCCGCGGACGAGGTCGCCTTCGACGCGTCGACCGCCGAGAAGGCCGACGCCGAGGTCGGCGACCGGGTCTGGATCCAGGGCGAGGGTCCGCGCCGGCGGATGCGGCTCGTCGGCATCTTCCAGGTCGGGGACGGCAACGCGTCCTTCGGTGGGGCCACGGTGACGGTGACCACCGAGGAGACGGCGGCCGAGCTCGCCGGCCGGACGCCGGACGCGTACTACTCGCAGATCCTCGCCCTCGGCGACGAGGGCGTCCCGGACGACGCGGTGGCGCGCAGCGTGCGCGAGGCGACCGGCCCCGACGTCACCGTCCGCACGGGCGCCGCCCAGGGCGATCGCCAGGCGCAGGACATCAAGGACGCGATCTCGTTCCTGCCGACGATCCTCCTCGTCTTCGCCGGCATCGCGACGTTCGTCGGCTCGTTCCTCATCTTCAACACGTTCTCGATCACGATGGCCCAGCGCCAGCGCGAGTTCGCGCTCCTGCGCGCGCTCGGCGCCGACCGGCGCCAGGTCCGGTGGATGGTGCTCGGGGAGGCGATCGCGGTCGGCATCCTCGGGTCGGTCCTCGGCCTGCTCGGCGGGTTCCTCGTCGCGCCGGCGCTGCGGGCGCTCGTGGAGAGCGTCGGCGCCGACATGCCCTCGACGGCCACCGTGCTCGCGGGCCGCACCGTGCTCGTGGCCTTCGCCGTCGGCGTGCTCGTGACCCTGCTGGCGTCCTGGGCCCCGGCGCGTCGAGCGACGCGCGTCGCGCCGGTCGAGGCGCTGCGCGAGGCGGCGGCGCCGCCCGCGCGAGGCGCGGTGCGCCGCGGGCCGGTGCTCCTCGCGGCGCTGCTGGCGATCGTCGGCACCGGCGGGGTGCTGGCGGCCGTCGTCGCGGGCGCCAGCACCGCGGTGGCGGGGATCGGTGCCGGGCTGCTCGTCCTCGGGGCGATCCTCGGCACGCCGGCGCTCGTCGGGCCGCTCGCCGGCGTGCTGGCGCGCCCCCTGCGCACGGCGTTCGGGTTGCCGGGGCGCCTCGCCGGCGACAACGCGGCCCGCCAGCCCGGCCGGACCGCGGTGACCGCCGGCGCGCTGATGATCGGCCTGGCGCTCGTCGTCTTCGCGACGGTGTTCGCCGCCGGGCTGAAGGAGACGCTGCGCGGCGACCTGGAGCAGGTCGTCCGGTCGCCGGTCGTCGTGCAGGAGGCCGACGGCAGCTTCGACGGACTCCCGCGATCGATCGTCGGCACGATCCGCGAGGTCCCGGGCGTCCGGGCCGTGGGCGCCGCGACGTTCGGGGCCGTCGGCACGCAGGGGCGGACGGTCCCGATCACGGCGATCGACGCCTCGGCCCTCGACCGGGGGCTCGCGCGGCTCGAGC
>JALRCL010000540.1 GCA_023268575.1 Patulibacter sp. | reverse complement strand
GTGCTCGCCTTCGGCGTGCGGGCCGGACGCCTGCAGCGCGAGCTCGGCCCGGGCGCGCAGTCCCGCGAGCGGCGTGCGCAGCTCGTGGGCGACCTCCCCGGCGAACCGCTGCTCGTGCCGGCGCGACGCGGCGATCCGCGCGAGCAGCCCGTCGAGCGTCGCGGCGAGGCCGGTGAGCTCGTCGCGCGCGGGTCCGAGGTCGAAGCGGTGGTCCAGGTCCGTGGCGCTCCAGCTGCGAGCGGCGTCGGTCATCTGCGCGACGGGCCGCAGCGCCCCGTTCACCGCGCTGCGGATCGCCAGGCCCCCGGCGAGCAGCACGAGGCCGAAGAGCACGAGCGACCCGAGGAGCACCGCCTGCTGCAGGCGCTCCAGCGACTCGGTGTCGTGGGCGACGACGACGGCGCCGACGACGCTCCCGGACGCGTCGCGGATCGGCGCGACGCGCAGCCGCACGTCCCCGGGGCCGTCGACGTCCACCGCCCGGCGCTCGCGCCCGAGGCGCACGGCGAGCCGGTCCAGCGCGGTGCCGGCGTCGGGCGGCCGCTCGAGCACGCGGTCGCCGACGAGGACCCACCCACGACGGTCGAGCGCCGCGTCGTCGGGCGTCTCCCGCAGGCGCACGCCCGCGGGCGCGACGTCGAGCGCCGAGAGCTGCGCCTCGGCGCCGGCGCGCAGGGCGTCGGACGTCTCGACGTCGACGCGGTGGCCCAGCAGCACGTTGCCGACCACGAGCGACGCCCCGAGGCCGACGGCGAGGGTCGCGATCGCCGTCGCCAGCAGGCGCCGGCGGATCGTCATGGCGGGGCGGCTCATCGCAGGACGTACCCGACCCCGCGGGCCGTCTCGAGCGCGACCGGCGCCTCGATCTCGCGGAGCTTGCGCCGGATCCGGGCGAGGTAGGCGTCGAGCGTGTTGTCGTGGACGATCGCCCCGTCGGGCCACGCGGCGGCCACGAGCGTGGCACGCCGCACGACCACGCCGGGGCGCGCCACGAGCGCCGCGACGATCCGGAACTCCGTCGGCGTCAGCGGGGCCCGCCGCTGGCCGTGGGCGCGGGCGGGCCCCGCGGGGTCCAGCGCGCGCGCCGCGGCCGCCGCGGCGCTCGCGCCCGCCGTCGGGGCGCGCCGGACGAGCGCCGCGACCCGCACGAGCAGCTCCGCGAGCGCGAACGGCTTGGCGAGGTAGTCGTCCCCGCCGGCGTTGAAGCCGCTGAGCCGGTCGCTGAGCGCCGATCGCGCGGTGAGGAAGAGGACCGGCGCCGTCACGCCGCGCGCCCGGAGGGCCATGCAGAGGTCGCGCCCGTCGGCGTCGGGGAGCCCGATGTCGAGGACGAGGACGTCCGGCGCGTCGGCCTCGAACCGCCGCAGCGCCTCCCCGCCCGAGCTCGTGGCCTGGACGAGGTAGCCCTCGTCCTCGAGTGCGCGCCGAAGGACGCCGCGCAGCTCGTCGTCGTCCTCGCAGACGCCGATCGTGGGGCTCAGCGGCACGGGTCGATCGTACGCCGCCGCGGGAGGACCGGTCCGGGGCGCGCCGCAGCGTTCAGGTTGCGGTCAGGCCGGAGCCGGCAGCCTGACCGCATGCTCGTTCCTCCTCATGGCGCAGCGGCCGGAGCCGGCCGGTGATCGGCGAGGCCCAGGCGGTGGTCCTGGGGCTCGTGCAGGGGCTGACCGAGCCGTTCCCGGTCTCCTCGCTCGGGCACGGCGTGATCGTGCCGCGCCTGCTGGGGTGGAACGTCCAGCAGGACGACTCGTCCTTCCTCGCGTTCCTCGTCGCCACCCACCTGGCGACCGCGCTCGTGCTGCTCGGCTTCTTCTGGCGCGATTGGCGGCGGATCGTCCTCGGGCTGGCGCGATCGGTCCGTCACCGGGAGCTGCGCGCCGACGACGCGGACGCGCGGCTCGGGTGGCTGCTCGTCGTCGGGACGATCCCGGTCGGCCTCGTCGGCCTCGTCGCCGAGCACGCCCTGCGGTCGGCGTTCGCCTCGCCCGCCGGCGCCGCCGCGTTCCTCATGGCCAACGGCGCGATGCTGCTCGCCGCCGAGCGGCTGCGGCGCCGCGCGCCCGGCGTCGCCGACCCGGGCCGCCCGGTCGACGCGCGTCTCGCACGGCTGAGCTGGCGGCAGGCGACCGCCGTCGGGGCGTCGCAGGCGATCGGGCTCGTGCCCGGCTTCTCGCGGTCCGGCGCGGCGATGAGCGCCGGGCTCGTGGCGGGCCTCGCGACGGAGGACGCCGCACGGCTCTCCTTCCTGCTCGCCACGCCGATCATCGGGGCCGCCGCGGTGCTCAAGCTGCCGCAGCTGCTCGGGCCCGAGGGGGACGGGATCCGGGGTCCGGCGCTGCTCGGTGCGCTCTGCGCGGCCGCGACGACCTACGTCGCGGTGCGGTTCCTGCTGGGGTTCCTGCGCACGAACCGGCTGACGCCGTTCGGCGTCTACTGCCTCGGCGCCGGCGCGGTCCTGAGCGTCGCCTTCGCGGCCGGCGCCTGAGCGAGGCGCCCGGACCCGGGCGCCGGGCGCGGACGGGCTCGGCGCCTCAGTGCGAGGCGGCGGGCTGCGGCTGGATCGTGTCGGCCGTCTGACCGTCGAGCAGGCCACCGGCCACGCCGCTGAGCGCCATCAGGACGACGATCAGGAGGAGGATCACCCGCGGGCGCGGGAGGGTGAACTCGCTGTGGCTCTGGGTGCTCATGACCGCCACGCTAGCGCATGATCGAACATCGTGTCCAGACATCGAACGGCGTGACCGATCCGGGTTCTCCGACGGCACGGACGTGGCCGCGCGACGGCCCGGGAACGACCGAGGGCCCGCCGGTCGGCGGGCCCTCGTGGTGGTCGTGTCGCGTGCGTCAGGTCCGCGTCAGCGGGCGGTCGTCGCTCGTCGCGCCGCGCTCGCGGTTGGCGAACTCCTCCGCGGCCTGCGCGCCGCCGATGCCGGCGATGTAGGCCTCGCGCTGCTTGGGCAGCATGAACCGGGACTTGAAGAGGCCCCAGAAGGTCCACGGGATCGACGAGTCCTTCGAGATCACCGTCTGGCCGAGGGCGTAGACCCAGGCGATCGAGAGCGGGACGGTCAGCGAGCCGAACGACCACTGCAGCCAGGTCGGGATGTCCGCGTTGATCGCCAGGAACACCGGGAAGCCGGTCCCGAACTCGCCGGCCGTCGTGCCGATGATGCCGATCGGGAGGACCCAGAGCCGCATCCAGCCGCGGTCCTTGATGTGCGGCCAGACGTGGTGGAGGATGACCGCGATCGTGAAGATCGCCGCGCCGTTCGTGAACGACCAGTAGAACGGGAACTTGTAGAACTCGAGCGGCTGCTGCCCGTAGTACTCGTAGACGCCCATCATGACGCCCGGGTGCTCCATGATCGCGTCGCTCAGGCCGCAGGCGGCGAACATGAGCATGATGCCCTTCATGTTGATGCCGCGCTGGATCACGGACCAGATCCAGTAGGCCTCGAGGCCCATGAACAGGGCGTAGCAGGGCGGGATCAGCAGCGGGACCGGGATCCCGAAGTTCGTGAACGCCGGGCCGTGCAGGTTCTCCGACCAGCGCAGGTGGCCCACGAGGTCGAGCATCGGCTCGCCGAGCGACGTCAGGAGGCCGGCGCCGAGCATGAGCAGCGGCAGGTAGTCGCGGTGCTTGAAGGCCGCGCGGATCGCCCACGGCAGGGCGATGACGACGACGAGCAGACCTGCCCAGAACAGGAAGAACCACGCGTCGAAGTCGCTGGCGACGTTCGGGGACGGGTGGCCGAGCAGTTCCCCGTAGCCCGGGGCTGGCGTGTAGCCGGGTTCCATGGACCCTCTTTTCCGATCGGTGGGCGGTGCGGGACGCGGTCCGTGCCGCACCGTGCTGGCGTCGTCGCATGCGGACGCGACGTCCGGTCGCGGCCACCATACATCATGTTCGATGTCCGAAACGAGTGTATGAGCGCCACGTTTCGGCGATGCCACCGCCGGGCGCCGCGGGGGCCGGCCCGGCGACCGGTCCCCGGCGGCGGTGCCGCGCTCAGCGGCGGCGGAACCCGCGGTCCGGTGCCGGGTCCAGCGGGCTCGCCGGCAGATCGGCCGGCGGGGCCTCGAGGTTGTAGTCCGACGGCGCGATGTCGTTCGGCGCGTCCGGGTGGAAGAGCGATGCGAGCAGCTGCGCCTGGCCGCGGCCGACGCCGAGCTCGCCCATCCCGCCGTTGTACATCCGGATGCCCTGCGCCTCGCAGTGGGCGTAGAGGCCGCTGAGCTCCGACAGCCGGCCGACGCGACAGGGCTTGACGTTCACGATCCCGACCGGGATCGGCGTGGCGTCGAGCGACGCGACGCTCGTGACCGGCGCGTCGTACGAGACGCGGGCGGCCAGCGGACGCAGCAGCTCGAGCACCGCGGGCAGGTCGTGCGGATCCTCGAGGACGGCGTCGGGGAACGTCGCGACCGTCCGCTCGTACATCGCCAGCAGCGCAGCCTCGTCCTCGATCTCCAGCCCGTACTGACCCTTGAAGTCGATCGTCGCCACGCCCTCGACGGCGGCGACCCGGTCCATGATCTCCTGCGTCCACGACGGGGCGACATCGAGCTTGAAGCCGACGGTCGGGTGCAGCGCGCGGCGGCGCGCGACCTTGTCGATGTCGGGCGGGTCGCCCAGGCCGAACGACGTCACGAAGGTCAGCGGCCGGGGCGCGCGACCGAGGACCTCGGGCAGGCTCGTGCCGGCCTGGCGCAGCGCGAGGTCCAGCGCGGCGGACTCGAACGTCCAGCGACGCCAGTGGCGCTCGAGGTCGTGCTCGGGCTCGGTCGTCCACAGCTCGACGCCGTCGAGGTGCGCGACGAACGCCGCGAGCGTCGGCCACTCGCCCGTCAGCGGGACCTCGAGCGCGCGCAGGCTCTCCTGCGTCTCGGGCATCCCGACCTGCTCGCCGACGCCCTCCTCGCCGCGGCCGGTCAGGCGCAGGTGGGTCGTCGTGTAGCCCTCCATGCCCGTGGCGCCGCTGGGCAGGAGCGCCTCGTAGGACGAGGCCTCGATCGTGATCGGCAGGTCCTGGACGGCGGTCCACAGGTCGGTCATGGGGGTCCGATGGTCGTGGCGAGGGGGCAGCGCCACCCTACGGGGCGCCCGGGACGGGCTCGCCGTGCCGCGGTCGCCGCCGCGTCGGCGGGCCGCACGCGCCGGCCCCGGGCGCCTCGGGGCGGAGGAGCCCGGGGCCGGCGGGGCGGTCAGGAGACGCGCTCGACCGTCAGGGCGCAGCCGACCGTGGAGCGGTTGGGCACCGTCGGCGCGATCCGGACGCCGTTGCACTCCATGCGCGCGGACTCGCCGCCGCGGATCATGACCCCCGGGTCCTCGGTCCGGGTGAACCCGGCGCCGGACGAGGACTGGTCGCGGAACCAGAAGGCGACGTCGCTCGCGCTGAAGGCGGTGATCCGCGAGTTCAGGGAGACGCGCTCGCCGTCGACGGCGCGCTCGAGCACGTGCCGCCCCTCGCCGGTCACGCGGCAGACCCGCGCCTCCGGCGGGCAGGCGACCTTCACCGCGCAGCCGCGGTTGAACCAGCCGTTCGCGCCGGCGGTCGCCTCGGTGCCGATCCACTGCGGGGTCGTGCACTCGCCGAGCGTCCCGTTCGTCAGGGCCGTCGTGCGGACGGTCGGCGCGCCGCTGTCGGGCGGGAAGGCGGGCGCGGGCGTGCCCGGTGCCGGGTCGGGAGCGGGCGTCGTCGGGGCCGGCGTGGACGGCGGCGGCGTGGTCGGCGTCGTGGGCGTCTCGCAGTCGGCGTCCTTGATCGTGATCGTGCCGTAGTCGCGGCGGCCGCCCTTGCGCCGCGTCCGCTTCGTCACGCGCACGCGGGCGAGCTCCGTCCCCTCGCAGACGCCGTCGTCGAGCGCGGTGAACGTCACCGTCGCGACCATCGAGTGGCCGGCGCGCCGGATCTTCAGCTTCGCCCGGGTCGGCGAGGTCCGCGCGGTGAAGTCGTCGCCGCGCTTGGCGGTGAGGCCGATCGCGTCGACGACGAACGTGCAGGGGCCGAGCCCACGCTGGCAGGTGAGCTTCACCCGCAGATCGGTCGGCCGGCCCTCCGTGACCGTCCAGCCCTTGAGCGTCGTCGGTGGGACGTCGGCCGCGGCGGCGGAGGCCGCCGCGGGCAGGCCGGCGGCGACGGTGGCGGCCGCGACGGCGAGGAGGGCGAGACGGGGACGGCGGGCGGTGGTGGACATGCGAGGCTCCTGGAGCGGGGTGGGGTGATGGAGCGAGGCTCGCGCTCCGCGCATGAAGCCCCCATGAACGCCTGACCCACGGCGGGCGCGCGATGCGGGAAGATCGGCTCCCCTCGCCCGGAGCTGCCATGCGTCACCGTCCCGCCGCCGACCTCCCGCACCGACCAGCGCGCCGCCGATCAGGCGCGGCGGCGGTGCTCCTCGCGGCGCTCGCGCTGCTCGTCGTGCCCTCCGGCGCCGGGGCGACGACCGTCGCCGGAGGGTGCCCGGCGACGCCCTCGGGCGACCTGCCGAAGCGCTCGCCGGCCGCGCTGGGGTTCGATGAG
>JALRCL010000468.1 GCA_023268575.1 Patulibacter sp. | reverse complement strand
GGGCGCTCTCGTTCTCCCTCGCGCTGCTGGCGATGCTCGCCACCGTGACGAGCCCGTGGCTCGTCGGCCGGGGGATCGACCGGATCCGCGACGGGGACCGGGACGGGCTGCGGCTGTTCGTCCTCGCGATCGCGCTGCTCGGGCTCGGCCGGATGCTCCTGACGATCGGCCGCCGCCTCGTCGCCGGCCGCGTGTCGCTCGGCGTCGAGCAGGACCTGCGCGACCGGCTCTACGGGCACCTCCAGGCGCTCGAGCTGGGGTTCTTCGACCGCTGGCAGACCGGCCAGCTCATGTCGCGGGCGACCGTCGACCTCGGCGCGGTGCGGTTCTTCCTCGGGTACGGCCTGATCTTCATCGTCCAGGCGCTCCTGACCGTCGTGCTGGCCACGATCGCGATGCTCGTCCAGCAGCCGCTGCTCGCCGTGCTCGCGCTGCTCCCGGCGCCGCTGATCGTCGTGGTCGGGCACCGCTACGGCACCCGAGGGCGCCCGGCGCAGCAGGCCGCCCAGCAGGCCGTCGCCGAGCTCACCGCCGCGGCCGAGGAGTCGATCTCCGGCATCCGGGTCGTGAAGGCGTTCGCGGCCGAGGACCGCCGCCGCCGGGCGTTCGAGGACACCGTCGAGCACGCGTTCCAGCGCCAGCTCGACGCGGTCCGGATCCAGTCGGCGTTCCAGCCCGTGATCCAGTTCCTGCCGCAGATCAGCCTCGCGATCGTCCTGCTCGCGGGTGGGCGGATGGTCGTCGACGACACGATCACCGTCGGCGCGTTCGCGGCGTTCTACGTCTACGTGATGATGCTCATCCAACCGCTGCGCTCGCTCGGCGTGATGCTCGGGCTGGCACAGCGCGCGACCGCGTCCGGGCGCCGGCTCTTCGAGATCCTCGACCGCCCGCCGACGATCGTCGCGCCGACCGGGCCGGGCCTCCCGCGCGTGCTGCCGCCGCTGCCGGCCGGCCCGGAGGACCCGCCCCGTGGCGAGCTGCGCTTCGAGGGCGTCACGCTGCGCTACGAGGGACAGCGGCAGCCCGCGCTGCAGGACGTCGACCTCGTCGTCCCCGCCGGGCAGCGGGTGGCGATCGTCGGCGAGACGGGCTCGGGCAAGACCGCCCTCGTGCAGCTGCTGCCGCGGCTCTACGACCCGACCGCCGGGCGCGTCCTGCTGGACGGCATCGACCTGCGCGACCTCGACCCGTTCGCGCTGCGGCACGAGATCGCCGTCGTCGACGACGATCCGTTCCTCTTCACCGACACCGTGGCGGCGAACATCGCCTACGCGGCCCCGGGCGCGACGCGCGAGCAGGTCATCGGTGCCGCGCGCCTCGCCCAGGCCGACGGGTTCGTCAGCGAGCTGCCTGACGGCTACGACACGGTGGTCGGCGAGCGCGGCCTGACGCTCTCCGGCGGCCAGCGCCAGCGGCTCGCGATCGCCCGGGCATTGCTCGCAGGGCGTGGTCGGATCACCGGCGCCGCCCGTCCCGACGACGCGCCCGGCACCGCGCCGAGCGAGGCGACCGACGCCCGATCGGAGCGACCGGCGACCGCTGCGGGCGTGCGCGTGCTCGTCCTCGACGACGCGACCTCGAACGTCGACGCCACGACCGAGCAGGCGATCGCCGACGGCCTGGAGCAGGCCATGGCCGGGCGCACGACGCTCGTCATCGCCCACCGGCTCTCGACGGTCCGCCTCGCCGACCGGGTCGTGCTGCTGCACGACGGCCGGATCGCCGCCGACGGCACGCACGACGAGCTGCTCGCGGGCTCGGCGCGCTACCGCGAGGTCGTCGTCCGCGGGCTCGACGGCGAGCGGCTCCTGACGCCCGCCGCGGACCGCCGCCTGCCGCTCGAGGACGAGCCCCTGCCGACCGGCGGGTCGACGGCGTGAGCTCCCGCGGCGAGCACGTCCGAGCCGAGCTGCGCCGGCGCCGGGCCGCCACCCGCGGCCGCGGGAGGCGCCTGCGCAACCTCGCGGCGATGCTCCTGCCCTACCGAGCGCGGATCGCGGTGATGGTCGTCGCGCTGCTGCTCTCCACCGCGGCGGCCCTCGCCCCCGCGCCCCTCGCGCAACGCGCCGTCGACGACGGCCTCGTGGCCGGCGACACCGGCCGCCTCACGGTCCTCGTCGTCGCGTTCCTCGTGGTAGCGCTCGTCGGCGTCGCCGCGTCGATCGTCCGCGACCGCCTCGTCGGCTGGATCGGCGCGCGGCTCCTCAGCGACCTGCGCGAGCGGATCTTCCGCCACCTGCTCGAGATGCCGGTGAGCTACCACGAGCGTCAGCGGGCCGGCGTGCTCGTGTCGCGGATGACGAACGACGTCGACGCGCTGCAGACGATGATCAGCTCGGCGCTCGTGACGCTCCTGCAGTCGGTGCTCATGCTCATCGGCTCGATCGTCATCCTCGTCTCGCTCGACCTGCAGCTCGCGCTCATCACGTTCACGACGATGCCCGTCCTGCTGCTCGGGTCGCTCGCGTTCCGGCTCGCGTCCGTCGACGCGTTCGCGCGCACCCGCGAGACGATCGGCTCGATCACGGCGCACCTCCAGGAGACGCTGTCGGGGGTCCGGGTCATCCGGTCGTTCGGTCGCGAGGCCGGCCACGTCCAGCGGTTCCACGCCCTCGGCGACGACAACCGCCAGGCGAACATGCGGACCGTCCACCTGAACGCCGCGTACTTCCCCGCCGTCGAGTACCTCGGCACCGTCGCGATCGTCCTCGTGCTCCTCGTCGGTGGCGGGCAGGCGATCGAGGGCGCCGTGACGATCGGCGTGCTGATCGGCTTCGTCACCGCGCTGGACAACTTCTTCGGCCCGATCAGCGACCTCTCGAACGTCTACACGACCTTCCAGTCCGGGATGGCGGCGCTCGACAAGATCGGCGCGCTCCTGGACCAGGAGTCCACGCTGCACGACCGGGACGACCCGCGGCCGCTGCCGGCCCGCGACGCGGACAGCGGCCGGGTGCTGCGCGGCGAGCTGCGGTTCGAGGGCGTCTCCTTCGGCTACGCGACGAACCGCGACCCCACCGGCGGCGGGCGGCTCGTCCTGCACGACGTCGACCTGACCGTGCCGGCCGGGGCGACGGTCGCCCTCGTCGGTCCGACCGGCGCCGGCAAGTCGACGATCGTGAAGCTCGCCGCGCGCTTCGTCGACCCGACTCGCGGGCGCGTGACGATCGACGGCATCGATCTGCGCGATCTGCGCCAGCGCGAGCTGCGCAGCCGGATGGGGATCGTGCCGCAGGAAGGCTTCCTCTTCAGCGGCACGGTCGCCGAGAACATCGCGTTCGGGCGCGAGGGCGCCACGCGCACCGAGGTCGAGGCCGTCGTCGCCGCGCTCGGCGCCGACGAGGCCCTCGGGCGGCTCCCCGAGGGCCTCGACACGACCGTCGGCGAGCGGGGCGCCGCCCTCTCGGCCGGCCAGCGGCAGCTCGTGGCGTTCGCCCGTGCGCTCATCGCCGGCGATCCCGGGACCGGCCCCGACCTGCTGCTCCTCGACGAGGCGACCGCGAAGGTCGACCTGCGCACCGAGGAGCGGATCGAGCGCGCGCTCGCGCGGCTGCTCGCCGACCGGACCGCGATCGTGATCGCCCATCGGCTCTCGACGATCCGGCGAGCCGACCTCATCGTCCTCGTCGAGGACGGGCGGATCGCCGAGGCCGGGACGCACGAGGAGTTGCTGCGTCGCGGGGGTGGGTACGCGAAGCTCCATGGCGACTGGCGCCGCGGGGACGGTCGCGCGCCCGCCGTTCCCGCCTAGGGCGCCGGCGCGGCGCGGCGGACCCGCGGGCTGTGATGACGTGCCCGGTACCGACGAGCCCCGAGCCCCCACCCGGCGGCTCGTCCGGCGACCGCAACATCCCCCCGACCCACCGGTTGCAGACTCCGAGATGACTCTTCGTCCCGCCCGCCGAACCGCGTTCGCGCTCCCCCTGGTGGCCGGCCTCCTGGCCGCCGTCCCAGCCGGGGCCGCCGGTCCGACCGGACCCGGCGGCACGGCCCTCGAGGGTCCCGCCGCCGGCTCGCCGCCGACCTGGACCGCGCAGGAGCGCGCCGCCGCCGTCCGGCAGTCCACCGGCGGCGTCGGCACCGGCGGGACCACGACGACGCAGGCCACGGGGAACGGCGCCGCGACGTCGAACAGCGGCACCGTGAGCGCGTCCCGTCCGAGCTCGCGCGCGACGATCAAGCTCCAGTCCTCCAAGCGCGTCACGGTCCGGCGGACCCCGACCGACCGCAAGCGGATGGGCACCCTGCGCAACGGAGCGTCGATCCGCGTCCTCTGCCAGATGAACGGGCCGCCCCAGTCGGGCTACAGCGGTCGCTCGCGCGTCTGGGACCGCGTCCGGCTGCCCAACGGGCGCGCCGGGTACGTGCCCGACGCGATGGTGCAGGGCGAGAAGGCGTCGATGGTCGCGCGCTACTGCGGCTGGAGCGAGCCGGGCGCGCCGGCTGCCGAGAACCCGCAGCAGGGCCGGTGCTCGTCGGTGGCGACCGTCCCGCTCGTGGCGCCGCCCGCCAACCGCGCGGCGTTCATCGCCGCAGCCGGCCCGCTCGCCCGCACCTCGGCCGCCACGACGAAGGTCCCCGCCTCCGTGACCCTCGCCCAGGGGATCCTCGAGTCCGCCTCCGGCACGCTCACCGCCGGCGCGAACAACTACTTCGGCATCAAGGCCCAGGCCGTCGACGCGAAGAACGGCGTGTACCGCTGGGGCACCGAGGCCGTCGGCTGCGTCCTGAAGCCGACCTTCGAGTCCGAGTCCGGGCGGCTCGTCCGGCAGCTCGCCGCGTTCCGGATGTACCGCGGCATGCAGGACTCCTTCGACGATCACGGGCTCTTCCTGCTGCAGAACAGCCGCTACGCGAACGCGTTCAAGTACAGCGACGACCCCGAGCGGTTCGCGAAGGAGATCCACAAGGCCGGGTACGCCACCGACCCGCAGTACTCCAACAGCCTCATCCGGCTGATGCGCAGCGAGAAGCTGACCCAGTACGACCGCTGACGCCCACCCGGGACGTCGCGCTGGGCGCGACGTCCCGTCGGCCGCGCGGGGCGCGGCTCCGGAGGGAGCGACGCGGCCAGGGACGCCGGCGGCCGGGCAGGGGCGTGCGGGTAGGGAGCGCGGCCGGGGCGGGTCGCGGGCGGGCGGAGTCGCGGGCGGGCGAGACGCGGGCGGCGGAGCACGAACGTGCGGGGCGATGGGCGCGCCGGGCCGCGGTCCGGCGAGGCGGCCGAGCACGAAGTGGATCGGCCGCGTCGGCCTGCGGTCCGCGGTGCGGTACGGCGCGGAGACCGAGCACGAAGTGGATCAGCCGCGTCGGCCTGCGGTCCGCGGCTCGGCGCGGCGGGCCGGTCGGCAACGAACCCGGATCGGCGTGGGCCTGCGGTCCCTCGCTCGGCGATCGAGGCGGCCGGTCCGCTGGTCGTCGTCCCGTGCGCGACGCGCCCGCCCGAGCCCCGTTCCGCATCGGGCGTCCGGGTTCGCCGCCCGCACCCGGCACCGCCGATCGGGCACCGACGCGCATGCGATGCGTCGAGGTCGCGCCCTCACCACGAGCGACATCGACGAAACGCACGCCCCACGTGCCGAACGTCGGGCTCGTCGCCCCGACTCCAACGAGATCAACGACCCCGCACCGCCGTCCTGCGGAGCGTCGCCCTCGCCGTGCAGTCGTCGCCGAGGTCGACGCAGCGCCGACCTCGGGGACCCGTGCTCGCGAGCTGGCCGACGCCCGCCTCGCGGCGGACCCGGCACCACCTCGGCGGTAGCCGGCGAGCCGCACCGGTCAGCCGGCCTCGGCAGTCGGCCGGCCGACCACGGCAGTCGGCCGCCCAGCCTCGGCAGTCGGCCGCGTCAGCTCGGCAGTCGGTCGGCCTGCCTCGGCGGTCGCCCCGCCGCCGCGGTCAGTCGGCCGCGGCGCGGAGCTCCTCGG
>JALRCL010000446.1 GCA_023268575.1 Patulibacter sp. | reverse complement strand
GGGGAGATCTGGATCCGCGGCGCGAACCTCATGGCCGGGTACTGGAACCGCGACGAGGAGACCGCCGGGGCGCTGGTCGAGGGCGGCTGGTACCGGACCGGCGACGCCGCCCACGTCGACGGCGACGGGTACGTCTACATCGTCGATCGCGTGAAGGACATGATCATCAGCGGTGGCGAGAACGTCTACTCGACCGAGGTCGAGAACGCCCTCTACGGCCATCCGGCCGTGCTCGAGGCGGCGGTGTTCGGCGTTCCCGATCCGCAGTGGGGCGAGCGCGTCCACGCCGCCGTGGTCCTGGCCGACGGACAGGACGTCGACGAGCAGGAGCTGATCGCGCACTGCCGCACGCGGATCTCCGGCTACAAGGTGCCGCGATCGGTCGAGTTCCACGGCGACCCCCTGCCGAAGTCCGGAGCGGGCAAGATCCTCAAGCGCGACCTGCGCAAGCCCCACTGGGAGCAGCAGGGGCGTCAGGTCGGATGACCGGCGACGACGAGCCGGCGCCCCCGCTGCTGGCCGCAGTGGACGGCGGCGTCCTGGTGGTGACGATCGCCCGGCCGCGGCAGCGCAACGCCGTCGATCGCGCGGTCGCCGAGGGCATCGCGCAGGCGATGGAGCGCCTCGACGAGGACGACGCCCTGCGCGTCGGGGTCCTCACCGGGGCCGGCGGGTGCTTCTCCGCCGGGATGGACCTCAAGGCGTTCGCGACGGGCGAGCGCCCGCACGTGGCCGGTCGCGGGTTCGGGGGGCTCGTCGAGCGGCCGCCGCGCAAGCCGCTGGTGGCGGCGGTGGAGGGCTTCGCGCTGGCCGGCGGGATGGAGCTCGCGCTCGCGTGCGACATCGTGGTCGCCGCCCGCGACGCCCGCTTCGGGGTGCCGGAGGTCCAGCGAGGGCTCGTCCCGGCCGCCGGTGCCCTGCTCCGGCTGCCGGCGATGATCGGGCGGTCCGCGGCCCTGGAGCTGGTCCTCACCGGCGAGCCGATCGATGCCGAGCGCGCGTCCGACCTCGGGCTGGTGGCCCGGGTGGCGGAACCGGGCCAGGCGCTGCCGACGGCGCTGGCCCTGGCGCGGCGGATCGCGGCGAACGCACCGCTCGCGACGCTCGCGGCCAAGCGCGTCGTCGACGAGGCGCCGACCTGGTCGGGCCCCGACCGGTGGGCCCTCCAGCGTCGCGTCGTCGAGCCGGTCCTCGCCTCCCGCGACGCGCGGGAGGGTGCTCGGGCGTTCGCCGAGCGGCGGGCTCCGATCTGGTCCGGCCACTAGTCGGCCGGGCGCCGGGAGGGCGACGAGCCGGCGATCGCCCGTCCGCTCGGCGCGCGCCTCAGCTGGCCGCGGGCTCGGCGTTCGTGCGGACGGTCCGCGTGTCGAGCGGGAAGTCGTGGAGGGCCCGGCGCTGCGGGTCGGCCAGGGGCCAGAGGTAGTTCGCCGCCACGATGACCGGGCCCAGGCCCGGCAGCGCGGCGACGGCGGCGACGCCGAGGCCCTTCACGAAGATCTCGCGCGTCGTGGCGAACCAGAGCTCGATCGGCTGACCGTCGGCGCGGATGAGCTGCGTCTTCGCCACCCGCCGGCCGACGGTGAAGCCGTTGGTCCGGGCGAGCATCGGCACGACGTAGAGGAGCGTCGCCAGCAGCGTCGCGGCGACGCCGACGCCGACGTCGGACCAGATCGCGTCGAGGCCGATCGCGTTGCGGTTCTCCTCCCCGATGACGAGGACGTCCTCGCCCGTGGCGCCCTCGGCGATCGCCCCGAGCAGCAGGCTCAGCAGGCCGATGAGCATCGAGTCCAGGACGAAGGCCACCACGCGCCGGCCCCAGGAGGCGAGCGGGCGGCCGTCGGGACCGATCGGGTCCGTCCGGCGCATCCCGAACGGTCCGGGATAGGGCATCTTCTCGCCGGGGGGCGGATCGCCGGCCGGGCGCCCCGTGGGGTCGTCGATCGGCGGGTCCGGCCGCTCCGGGTTCCGGGCGCCGGGCGGCTGCTCCGGGACCGGGTCGTCGGGGACCGGAGGGGAGAGATCCTGGCTCATGCCACCACCCGCAGGTGCGGTGCGTCGGGGTCGGAAGGTCGGTCGTCGTCGGCGTCGGCCAGCACGACGTGCTCGCCGCGGCGCACGACCCGCGAGGTCACGAGCGCCGTCGAGAGCAGCGCGATCGAGATGAGCGTCACGTGGACGCTCATGACGCCCTCCTCCGACCAGTACACGTCGTCGAGGCGCAGCAGCAGCGCCGTCTCGTCGAGCGTCAGCGCCAGACCGGCGCCGTAGGGCACGGCGAGCCAGCCGAGGAGCCGCCGTCGACCGCCGCCGCCCGCGCCGGCGAGGATCGCCGTCCCGCCCGCGGCGAACGCCATGCCGATGCCCGGCACGAAGTGGTGGACGTGGGTGTCGCCGACGACGACGTCGCGCAGCGGGCCGAAGCCGCCCCGCCGGCGGATGACGCTCGTGGACAGGCGCGTCACGAGCCACGTGCCCGTGAAGGAGAGGAGGAGGTTCAGCAACGCCGTCTCGCCGACCGAGCCCTCGCGGTACCCGGCGACGGCGACGGCGACCGTCTCGCCGACGGCCTCGGCCCCGGCGTCCAGGACGTGGTCGGCCTCCGACGGCAGCGGCGCCGAGCCGCGCCGCCAGACTCGTGCGACCTCGAGCGCGACCGCCCCGACCCCGGTCACGACGGCCGCCGCCGCGAACGCCCGGGTCCGCCGCTCGGCCGCGGTGCGCCGGCGCGCACCCGGCGTCTCCAGCCGGACGGGGACCGCGGCGAGGGCCCGCGCAGCATGCCGTCGGGCGCGCCGCGCGCGACCGGGCCGAAGGACCGTCGGCGGCGAACCGATCAGCGCGGCGGGCACGCGGCGAGCGTATCCGAGCGGGTGGTCGATCGCGCCGACGCGCCAGCGCCGCGTCAGTCGCGCAGGCGGTCGGCGGCGGGGACCTCGCCCGCCGGTCGCGCCGGGACGCCGATCACGCGCGTCGCGGGCGGGACGTCTCGCGTGACGACCGCGCCGGCCGCGACGAACGCGTCGGCGCCGACCTCGACGCCGGGGACGAGGGTCGCGCGACCGCCGACGCGGGCCCCGCGGCGGATCGTCGCGCCCTGCAGCTCGATGCCGGTGGGGTCGGGCTCGCCGTCCGGACCCCGCGGCGCGCGGCCCATCCGGTCGTCGTTCGTCGTCAGGACGCCGGGCCCGAGGAAGACGTCGTCCTCGACCGTGCTGCGCGCCGTCAGGTAGACGTCGGTCTGGATGCTCACCCGGTCGCCGACGGTGACGTCGCAGTCGACCGTGCTGCCGCGGCCGACGACGCCGCCCGCCCCGATGATCGCGCGCTCGCGGACGAACGCCTGGTCGCCGACGATCGTGCCGCGGCCGATCCGCGCGCCCGCGGCCACGACCGAGCCCGCGCCGACCGAGGCCCCGTCGTCGATGATGAGCGGCGCGATGCCCTCGCGCGCCGAGGCCGATCCCGCCCGCAGGCGCGGGGGCTTGCCGAGCACCGCGTGGTCGCCGACGACGACCCCGTCGCCGACGGTCGTGCCGGGGTGCACGACGACGTGGCTGCCGAGCACGCAGCCGGCGCCGAGGACGACGTCGCGGTGCACGACGGCGTGGGTCCCGATGATCGTCCCGTCGCCGACCCGGCAGCGGGCGTCGACGACGGCGTAGGGCGCCAGCCGCACGCCCTCGCCGAGGCGGGCCTCCGGACCGACGAGCGACCCGGCGCCGGCGGCCGCGGTCGGGTCGGCGACGGCCGAGGGGTGCATCGACGCGCGCGGCGGCT
>JALRCL010000306.1 GCA_023268575.1 Patulibacter sp. | reverse complement strand
CAAGGTCGAGTTCGCCGTCCGCGAGGGCATCCCCTGGACCCATGAGCCGACGCGCCGCGCCGGCACCGTGCACGTGTCCGGCGACGCCCGCGAGGTCGCGACGGTCGAGCGCCAGATCTGGCGCGGCGAGATGCCCGAGCGCCCGTACGTGCTGCTCTGCCAGCAGTACCTCGCCGATCCGACGCGCTCGAACGGCGACCTGCACCCGATCTACGCCTACGCCCACGTCCCGACCGGCTGGAGCGGCGACGCGACCGCGGCGATCGAGGCGCAGATCGAGCGCTACGCGCCCGGGTTCCGCGAGCGGATCGAGGCGCGCGACGTCCGCACCGTGGCGCAGACCGTCGCCTACAACCGGAACTTCGTCGGCGGCGACACGATCACCGGCGCCAACGACGCCCGGCAGATGATCGCCCGGCCCCGGCCGGCGCTGGACCCCTACGCCCTCGGCGCCGACGGGCTCTTCCTCTGCTCCGCTGCGACCCCGCCCGGCGCGGGCGCGCACGGCATGTGCGGCTACAACGCCGCGAACTCCGCGTTGCGCCGGCTCGCCGCCTGACGCACGCACCACCCACCCCGACCCCCCGAAGACGACCATGACCGAGACGCGACAGTCCTCCGACGCGGTGGTCGAGGCGACCACCCTCCCCGAGCTCCTGGCCCGACGGGCCGGCGACCACCCCGACCGCCCCTGGTTCCGCGACACCGAGGGCACCGCCTGGACCCTGGGCGAGTTCCGCGCTCGCGTGCTGCGCCTCGCCGCCGGCCTGCAGGGCCTCGGCGTCGCGCACGGCGACCGCGTGGCGGTCGTGTCCGCCAACCGACCCGAGTACCTCGAGGCGTGGTTCGCCATCGCCGAGATCGGCGCGGTGTTCAACCCGATCAACGCGCACTTCACGACCCACGAGATCTCGTTCGTCGTCGGCGACTCCGGCGCGAAGGTCGTCATCGGCGACGCCTCGGGCGTCGAGCGGGTCCTCGCGGACCGCTCGGCGTTCGGCGCGGTCGAGCACGTCGTCTCCTTCGACGGCGCGCAGGGCTCCGAGGTCACGGCGTTCGACGACCTCCGGGCGGACGCGGAGCCGACGCCGGTCGAGATCGCCGGATCGGACCTCGCGTCGCTCGTCTACACGTCGGGCACGACGGGCCGCCCGAAGGGCGCGATGCTCTCGCACGAGAACTACGTCGTGAACGCGGCGCAGGTCGGCGAGCTGCTGCCGCTGCGCCACGGCGACCGCGCGGGGCTCATCCTCCCGCTGTTCCACGCCAACGCGCAGGTCGCCACGACGATGACGTCGCTCATGGTCGGCGCCGAGGTGCTGCTCTGGCCGCCCTTCTCCGGCCGCGACTTCTGGAGGCTCGTCGACGAGCACCGCCCGACGACGTTCTCGTCCGTGCCGACGATCCTCTCGGCGCTCCTCCACGCGCCGGGCGCCGACACCGCCGACACGAGCTCCCTGCAGTACGTCGTCTGCGGCGCCGCCCCGCTCACCCGGGCGCTGCTGACGCGGTTCGAGGAGACGTTCGGCCTCCGCGTCATCGAGGGCTACGGCCTGACGGAGAGCACGTGCGTCTCGACGGTCAACCCGTACTGGGGCCCGCGCAAGGCCGGCTCGATCGGGATGGCGCTGCGTGGTCAGGAGATCGTCATCACCGACGACGAGGGCACCGTCCTGCCCGACGGCGAGCGCGGCGAGCTGCGGATCAAGGGCGCGAACATCATGGGCGGCTACTGGAACCGCCCGGACGCGAACGCCGAGACGCTCGAGGACGGCTGGCTGCGGACCGGCGACGTCGCCTACCGCGACGAGGACGGCTTCCTCTACCTCGTCGACCGCACGAAGGACATGATCATCCGCGGCGGGGAGAACATCTACCCCCGCGAGGTCGAGGAGGCGATCGCCGAGCATCCCGCGGTGAAGGACGTCGCCGTGATCGGCCGCCCGGACGCGCACCGCGGCGAAGAGGTCCACGCCGTGGTCGTCCTCACCGAGGAGGTGGAGCTCACGGTGCTCGAGGCCCACACGGCCGAGCGGCTGGCCTCGTACAAGCGCCCGCGGACCTGGGACGTCATCACCGGCGACCTGCCGCGGACGGCGACCGGCAAGACGGACAAGAAGGCGCTGCGAGCCGCGCTCGCCGACGCCACCGAGACGGCGGGCGCCCGATGACGGCACCCACCCACGATCCCGCTCGCGCTCGCGGCGGGACCAACCACGGGCGCCCCGGGGCGCCCCGACCGGAGGAGGAGCGATGATCTCCGACCTGACCGGCCGTCGCACCCTGATCACGGGTGCCGCGGCCGGCATCGGCAAGGCCTGTGCCGAGCTCTTCGCGAAGCAGGGCGCGAAGGTCCTCGTCACCGACGTCGACACGGCGGGCGCCGAGCGCCTCGCCGCCGAGCTCGGCGCGGGCCACGGGGCCGCGACGCTGGACGTGACGCAGGCCGACCAGTGGGCGTCGGCCGTGGCCTCCGCGGAGGAGCAGCTCGGCGGCCTGGACGTGCTCGTCAACAACGCGGGCATCGAGATCGGCGCGCCGCTCACCGAGACCGAGGAGGCCGACTTCGACCGGCTGATGCGGATCAACGTGACGGGCACGTTCCTCGGCATCAAGGCGAGCGTCCCGCTGCTGGCGGCGTCGGGCTCCGGTTCGATCGTGAACATGTCGTCGGTCGCCGGCCTCGGCGGCGCGCCGCTGCTCGGCGCCTACTGCGCGTCCAAGGGCGCCGTGGTGCGCCTCAGCGAGGTCGCGGCGATCGAGCTGCGGGCCGCGAACATCCGCGTCAACGCGGTCTGCCCCGCGTTCATCGACACGGCGATGGTCGACCGGCTCGTCTCGCCGTTCGAGGCCGCCGTCGGCATGCCGTTCGGCGAGGTCCTGAAGCTCAAGCAGGGCCGCATCGGCGACGTGTCCGAGGTGGCCGAGATGGTCGCCTTCCTCGCCTCGGAGGATTCGTCCTTCACCACCGGAAGCCACTACGTCCTCGACGGGGGACTGGAAGCGAGCCTGCTGTGAGCGGAGAGCTGGAAGGACGGATCGCGCTGGTCACCGGCGCGGGCCAGGGAATCGGGGCGGCGTGCGCCGACGCGCTGGCCGCCGAGGGCGCCACCGTCGTGCGGACGGACCTCACGGGGGGCGACATCACGCTCGACGTCCGCGACGAGGGCGCCATCGCCAAGGCGGTCGACCAGGTCGTCGAGCAGCACGGCAAGCTCGACATCGCGGTCGCCAACGCCGGCGTCGCGTTCGTCAAGCCGCTGGCGCAGGTGACGCTCGACGAGTGGCGTAACCTCATGTCGATCAACCTCGACGGCGTCTTCCTCACCGCCCGCGAGGCGGCCCGCGTGATGGTGCCCCAGGGCTCCGGATCGATCATCAACATGGCGTCGATCTCGGGGCTGAAGGGCTCTCCGCTGATCGGCACCTACGCGGCCGCGAAGGCCGGCGTCGTCTCGATCAGCCGGACGCTCGGCCTCGAGCTGCGCGACTTCGGGATCCGCGTCAACGCGGTCTGCCCCGGCTTCGCGGACACGGAGATGGTCCAGTCGCACATGGAGGAGCTGACCGAGGCCATCGGCATGCCGGCCGAGGAGGTCATCGCGGCGAAGCAGGGTCGACTCGGCACCGCCGAGGAGGTCGCGAAGCTCGTGACCTTCCTCGCCTCGGACCGCTCGCGGTTCTCCACCTCGGAGGCGTTCGTCCTCGACGGCGGCGCCACCGGGGCCCTCGTCTGAGGAACGCGGAGGCCGGCTGGGAGATGCTCGAGGTGGCGGATGCCCAGCCGGCGGCGATCTCCCATCGAGCGCGCGAGCTCGTGCGCTCGATGGGGGTTCCGACCTTCGGATACGGCAGCGCGATGGCGCGCGCGCTGCACCGCGAGATCGAGGAGCTCCGGCGCCTCGAGGACCCGCAGGCGTTCGCCGAGACGCGCGACAGCTGCCAGGCGAACATCGAGCAGATCACGCGCCTCATCGCCGACGGCGGCGATCCGGCGGCGAGCGTCGTGCCCGAGCCCGCGCAGCGCTACGTGCGCTCGATGGTGCGCCGCCGCGTGCCGCTCGCCGTGCTCCTGCGCAGCTACCGGCTCGGCCACCGCTTCCTCTACGTCGCGGTCTCCGACGTCCTGCGTCGGCGACTGGACGATCCGGTCGAGCTCGCCTCGGCCCTCGACGGCGTCTCGCGCTTCCTCTTCGACTACATCGACGTCGTCAGCGGCTACCTCGCCGAGCACTACGAGACCGAGCAGGAGCGCTGGGTCCGCAGCGCGGCGGCGGTCCGCGCCGAGACGGCGGCCGACGTCCTCTCCGGGGCGACGCTCGACGCCGACGTCGCCAGCCGGCGCCTCGGGTACGCGCTGGGCGGCCACCACGTGGGACTCGTCGTCGAGGGCGACCTCGAGATCGAGGAGACCGGGCGGCTCGAGGCGGCGGCGATGTCGGTGGCGGTCGCCCTCGGCGGCGGCGACCCGCTGCTCATCCCGTCGGGCGCGTCCGTGCTCTGGGCGTGGTGCCGGACGACGGCGCCCCCGGACGACGTGGCCCTGCGAGCGCTCGAGTCCCACCAGCCGCCCGACGGCGTGCGGATCGCGATCGGACGCCCGGGCGCGGGGATCGAGGGCTTCCGCGTGACGCACGAGGAGGCGCTGCACGCCGCACGGATCTGCGCGCGGTTCGGCGCCTCCGGCCCGTCGCGCACGACGACCTACGAGTCGATCGAGCTCGTCTCGCTGCTGGCGGAGGATCGCGACCGGGCGCTGCGGTTCGTCCGGCACCAGCTCGGCCCGCTCGCCGCCCCCGACGAGCAGGCCGCCGGCTTGCGCGAGACCGTCCTGGCCTACCTGCGCCACGGTCGCAGTCCGTCGCTGGCCGCCGAGGCGCTGCACATGCACAAGAACACCGTGAGCCTGCGCGTGAAGCGCGCGGAGGCGCTGCTCGGCGGCTACGCCACGCACTGGGGCCTCGAGCTCCAGGCGGCCCTGACCCTCGCGGCGGTCATGGGGCCGGACGCGCTGGCCGACTGACCGGCCACCGCGGCCGGTCGGACGCCGCAGGCCGCTGCCGGTCGATTGGCCGTCGACCCCGCGCCTCCTCCGACCGGGGGAGGGCCGAGCGGACGTCGTCCGGGCCTTCCCGGATCGACGCCGCTCCGCGCAGGGGGGCTGGACCGGCGGGAATCGTCCCTCCGGGAGAGGAGAACGCCTCGCCCGGTCTATGGCGTGCCGGAAGCGCCCTGCGAGAGAGTCGGATCGCGGCGAGGAGCCGTCGCGCGCCGTCCATGCCCCTGCCGATCGACACCGGAGCCCCCGCCGCGACCCGTGACGCCGAACGCCCGCGAGGCCGCCGGATCGTCCGTCCGTCCGGCGGGATTGCGGTCTCGGGCGAGGTGTGCGCCCGGCACAACGCCCGCGCGAGGTCGTGGTGCAGGAACCCAGGATCGGGCGAGGCTGCGCGAACTACGTTCACCACAGTCGCTGCACCGCGATCGAGGAGGAGAGGCGCATGGGCAGCACGTGGCCGCGTGGGAACGCGGCGACGGCTCGTGACGCCCTCCGTCAGGAGGCCATCGTGAAGACCCCGTTCAGCTTCGGCTCGTCGTCCCCCGCCGACGACGACCGCACGGCCGCCGTCGCGCCGACGACCGACCGATCGACCGACCGCCCGGCGCGCGCGCCCCGCGGCGACCGGCCACCGAGTGGTGCGCAGGACGCGTGGGAGAGCCTCATGCGCGTCCTCGAGGACGCCGCGGCGGACCCCGGCGTGGCCCACGGCATGTCGCGTGCCGGCGTGCGGGTGCGCCTCTACGCGCTGGACCTCCCGGAGGAGGCCGTCGTCCTGGAGTGCCAGAACGACCGGTTCGAGCTGCTCGAGGACGGTCCGGCCGACACCGAGCTCGGTCTGGCCACCGAGGACGTCGCGCGCCTGGCCGAGGGGAAGCTCCGCACGGCGATGGCGATCGCGACGGGTCGGGCGACCTATCGCGGGCCGATCCGGCAGTTCCTGCGGGTCCTGCCGGTGATGCAGGCGATGGTCAATCCGCCCGTCGAGATGGGCACCAACCACGAGGAGATCTGAGCATGAGCGTCGATCCGAACACCGCCGCGCTGCTCGATCGCGCGTCGGGCTACGACTACCACGAGG
>JALRCL010000290.1 GCA_023268575.1 Patulibacter sp. | reverse complement strand
TCACCGAGGACCGGAATCTCGCTCCAGACGACTCGAGTCACCCAGGACCGGAATCCCGTTCCAGACGACTCGAGTCACCCAGGACCGGGATCTCGCTCCAGACGACTCGAGTCACCGAGGACCGGGATCTCGCTCCGAACGACTCGAGTCACCCAGGACCGGGATCTCGTTCGAGACGACTCGAGTCACCTGGCGGGTGCGCCGTCGATCGGTCGGTCGGGCTAAGGCCGGTGCTGGTCGACGAGCGCGTCGGCGAGCCTCGCCGTGGCGGCGTCCGGCGTCCAGGGCGCGTCGACGCCGAAGCGACGAGCGAGCTCGGCGGTGAGCGTCGCGACGGCGGGCGGCTCCTGGAGGTCGGCGATGGCGCCGGCCGTCTCCGGGCGCCAGTCGATGGCCAGCGCCGCGTAGACGTCCCGCAGCACCGGGCCGATCGGCGGATCGTCGCGCAGGAGGACCATGGCGGTGACGAGCGCCGCACCCTGGACGACGCGCTGCGACACCCCGGCGATCTTCACCCGGTCGCCGAGGGCGACGCTGTGCGCGCCCGCGCAGTACTCGCCCGGCAGCTCCCGCTCGACGGCGTCCACGCCGAGCTCGTGCAGGGCCCCGACCAGCGCGGCGCCGAAGGTCGCGTACCGCTCGGCGTTGCCGGTCAGCGCGGCCGCCTGGGGCGTGAACCACTCGACGAGCAGCGATCCGGGGCCGTAGGCGGCCGCGTGCCCGCCGCCCAGCCGAACGACGGGGACGAATCCGTGCCGGCGGCTCGCGGCGACGGCCGGCCCGAAGCCGTCGGCGCGAGCGTCGAGCCGGGAGAGCGCGAGCGTCGGGCCCGGGACCGCGACCCGCAGGATCGGCGGCAGCTCGCCCGCAGCGACGCGCTGGAGCAGCGCGTGGGAGAGCGCCATCTCGCGCAACGGGTCCCCGGGAACCGTCTCGTGCCACAGCCGCGTGCTCACCGCTCCGATCCTGACGGAGGACCGGCGCTCGCGCGGACGCACGGTGCGAAGGGACCCGGACGGCGCGGACGCGCGGCGCGAAGGGACCCGGACGGCGCGGACGCGACGCGAACGCACCCAGACGGCGCGAACGCGCGGCGCGAAGGCACCCAAGCGGCGCGGACGCGGGGCGCGGGGCGCGGGGCGACCCGCAGCCGAGGCGCCGCACGCGATGCGTCGAGGTGGCGCACCGGTCCGCGGCGACCCCGACGTTCGGCACGCCATCGATGCAGAACGTCGCGGGCGGTTCCGAGATGCGCGCGACCACGACGATCGGCACGTCCCCGAGGCGGGCACGCTCGGCAGGCTCGCTCGCCCCCCGCCGGCCTCGACGCCGGGCCGGGCATCGAGGCGGTCCCCGGGACGGCTCAGCGCCGGACGGCGACGCGCCGGCCGCGCATCGTGAGGTCCTGCAGCGCCGCGATCACCTCGTCGGCGCGGTCCGAGGGGACCTCGACGAACGAGAAGTGGTCGTGGATCTTGATCGAGCCGATCTCGCGGCCGCTGATCGAGCTCTCGCCGGTGAACGCGCCGACGATGTCCTGCGGGCGGACGCCGCCCTTGCGGCCGAGCCCGACGTAGAGCTCGGTGGTCGGGCCGTCGGGGCCCCGGCTGCCACGCTCGCGCGGCGCGCGCTCCCCACGGTCGCGACCACGACGGTCCCCGCGATCGGCGCGATCCCCGCGCTCCCGGCGATCTCCCCGGTCCCGCCGGTCGCCGCGCTCCCCGCGGTCGTTGGACCAGCGGTGCGCGGCGTCGGGGATGTCGCCCTCGTCGTCCGGCGTCCCGCTGGACTCCTCGAGGAGCTTCACCGCGGCGAGCGCGACCGTCAGCGGATCGTGCTCCTCCGCCAGCGCCTCGACGACGACCCGCTGGTGGTCGAGGTCGTCGGCGATGATCGCCTCGCGCAGCGCGGCGACGGTCTGCTCGGCACGCTTGGCCCGCAGGTCCGCGACCGTCGGCAGGCCCTCGATCGAGACCTTCGCGCCCGTCGCGCGCTCGATCTGCTTGAGCATCCGGTGCTCGCGCGGCTGGGCGAGCGTGATCGCGGTGCCCGCCCGGCCCGCGCGACCGACGCGCCCGATCCGGTGCACGTACGCCTCGGGCGCCGAGGGCAGGTCGTAGTTCACGACGTGCGTCAGCGTCTCGACGTCGAGGCCGCGGGCCGCGACGTCGGTGGCCACGACGAGCTCGGTGGTGCCGCCCTTCAGCCGCTCGACGACGCGGCTGCGGCCCTCCTGGTCGATGCCGCCGTGCAGCGCCTCGGCCCGGAACCCGCGCCCGTTGAGGCTCGCCGTCAGCTCGTCGACCTCGGCACGGGTGCGGCAGAAGACGATCGCCGCGGTCGGCTGCTCCATGTCGAGGACGCGGCCGAGCGCGGCCGCCTTGTGCGCGCGGGGCACGACGTAGGCGAGCTGGCGGATCGCGGGCGCCTCGCCCTCGACGGGCTTCTCCCGCTCGAGCCGGATGCGGACCGGGTCGTCGAGGTGCTCGTCGGCGAGCCGCGCGATGCGGCGCGGCATCGTCGCGGAGAACAGCACCGCCTGGCGCTGCTCGGGCACCGCCGCGAAGAGCTCCTCGAGGTCCTCGGCGAAGCCCATGTCGAGCATCTCGTCGGCCTCGTCGAGCACGAGCGTCCGCAAGCCGGAGAGGTCGAGCGCGCCGCGGTTCAGGAGGTCCAGGGCGCGGCCCGGGGTGGCCACGACGATGTCGACGCCCCGCTCCAACGAGCGCAGCTGGCGCCCGATCGGCGTGCCGCCGTAGACCGGCAGGACGCGCGCGCCGAGGGCGCGGCCGTAGTTGTGCGTCGCCTCGGAGACCTGCATCGCCAGCTCGCGCGTGGGCGCGAGGACGAGCGCGCTGGGCTTCGGTCCGCGCGGCCACTCCGGCAGCGCCTGCAGGAGCGGCAGCGCGAAGGCCGCCGTCTTGCCGGTGCCGGTCGCGGCCTGCCCGAGGACGTCGCGCCCCGCGAGCAGCGGGACGATCGCCTCGCGCTGGATCGGGGTGGGCTCCTCGTACCCGAGGCGGTTCAGCGCCTCGAGCAGCTCGTCGCGCAGGCCCAGGGCCGCGAAGCCCTCCTCCGCGGGCGGCTCGGCGGGCGCCGTCGGCACGGCGTCGGTCGGCGTCCGCTCGCCCGCAGCCGCCTCCGCGACCGCCGCCGTCGGCTCCTGGGGAAC
>JALRCL010000267.1 GCA_023268575.1 Patulibacter sp. | reverse complement strand
CCCAGAGCCTGCTCGCCCGCACCCCGTAGCCGCCCGGCTCGCGCCCGGACTGCTGGGGCGGCCCGCCCCACCGGCCGGGGGCCACGGACGCTCGGCCGACCGTGGCCGCCCGGACGGCGGGCGTCGCCCCGGCGGTCCCGGGCGTGGCGCGAGCGGCCCGGCCGTCGCGCCCGGCGGGGCGACCGCCCCTCCTGCCGCGGCAGGTCCCGTCCAGTTCACCCCTCGTGCGCGGCGCGGCCCCGCTACCGTGGCGCGAATGGGGCAGGTCCTCCTCATCGCGCTGGTGGTGGTCGGGGCCGTCAACGCGCTCGTGCTGCTGGCCTTCCTCGTCCACTGGTGGCGCCGGGGACGGCACGCCGCCGACCCGGGCGCCGCAGAGCGGCCCGCCCGACACCTCGCGGCCGTGCGACCCGAGGCCGCGGAGGACGACGCGCCGCAGCACCGTGCCGCCGGCGGCGAGCGGCACTGAGGCCGACCGCGGGGCCGCGACGCCCCCGCACCCGCACCGGTGCCGGCGGGCGACGCCCCCGGAACGACGAAAGCCTCGCGAACGCGAGGCTTCCGAGAGCCCTCTGCCGGACTCGAACCGGCGACCCCTTCCTTACCATGGAAGTGCTCTACCAACTGAGCTAAGAGGGCGGGGTGGAGAAGAGTAGCGGGACGGCGCGCACGACGTGACGCGGCCCGTGCGCACCGCGCGGCAGCCGCGCCCGCGAGACCGCCGCGCGCCCCCGGAGGGCGCACGCGTCGGTGTGCCGAGCCGCACAGCGACGAGCCGCCCAGTTATTTATGATGCGATCATCATGATCCGCGATCTGCTCCATTCACTCGGCGCCGGCTTCCTCCAGCTCGGCCACCTGGGCGCCACCCAGGACCGCCCGCGGCCGCGCGACTGAGCCGGCTGCGGGTCGCGCTCGGCCCTCAGGCCTCGAGCGCGACCCGCAGCTCGCGCAGCGCGGTCGCCAGGGAGCGCTCGGCGACCGCCCGCGCCACCCGGCCGGGCACCGCGAAGCCGAGCTCGACGTCGACGGCGTAGGTGACGTCCGTGGCGTCCTCCCCCGCCGGCGCGAAGCGGTACTCGCCGCTGATCGACCGGACGTCCCCCTCGACGTAGTCCCACCAGATCCGCCGCGGCGGGTCGTAGTGGTAGCGCAGGACGTAGCGCGCCCGGCGGACCTTCAGGTCGATCTCCGTCTCGACGACGCGGCCGCGCCCCTCGTCGTCGCGCTCGAGGACGACGCAGCGGCGCACGGTGCTCTGCCACGTGCGGTAGCGCTCGAAGTCCAGGAGCAGGGCGAAGCACGCCTGCGGCGTCGCCGCCACCCGCTCGGTCCGCTCGCCGCCCGCCATCCCGGCGACGCTAGCGGACCCCCGGTCCTGCGGCACCCGTCGGCGTCGACGGATCGTCACCCCTCCGCCCGCGCCGGTCGGTAGCGTCGCGGCCATGATCACGGGAGCGCCGCGATGGGTCGCGTAGGCGGGAGCGCCGACGTCGAGCTCGACCACCCGATCGACGCGGTCTGGGAGGTCGTCTCCGACTTCGACCACGCCGCCGAGTGGCAGGGCACGATCGGCGAGATCGAGGTCCTCGAGCGCGACGCGGCCGGCCGCGGGACGCGCGTGACCACGTCGATCGACGCGAAGGTCAAGGTCCTGCGCTCGACCGCCGCGGTGACGTACGCCGAGCCGACCCGCGTCGCCTGGCGGCAGGAGCGGGGCGACCTCTCCGCCCTCGAGGGGTCGTGGACGCTCGAGGACCTCGGCGGCGGGCGCACGCGCGCGACCTACGCGCTGCAGATCGATCCCGGCTTCGCGCTCGGCATGCTCATCCGCGGCGACGTCGAGGAGAAGCTGCGCCAGCGACTCGTGCTGAATCGGCCCGAGGAGCTGCGGCGGCGGCTCGCCGGCTGAGCGACGCCCCCGCGGTCGCTAGCGTGCTGGCCGCAACCGACGAGGAGGACGGGATGGCCCTGAGCGGCGAGTCCACGAGCGAGATCGACGCCCCGATCGACGCGGTCTGGGCGCTGATCGACGAGGTGCGCGACGCACCGCAGTGGCAGGACGGCCTGCTGGAGATGCGAGAGATCGAGGCGGACGCCGAGGGGCGGCTCGTCGTGGGCGAGTTCGTCAACGACGCGAAGGTCCGCAAGCTCGTCTCCCGGGTGCGCTTCGCCCGCGAGGCGCCGCACCGGCTCTCCTGGGTCCAGGAGAAGGGCGACGTGAAGTCCGTCGAGGGCAGCTGGACCCTCGAGGACCTCGGCGACGGGCGGACCCGCGCGACCTACGCGATCGAGGTCGACTTCGGCCGGATCCTCGGCCGGCTCATCACCGGCCCGCTGGAGGCCGCCGTGCGGCCGATGCTCGTCGGTGGCCGCGCCGACGAGCTCAAGCGGCTCGCCGAGCGCGGCTGATCCGGCGGGGGCGGCGGCGCCACGCGGCGCCGGCCCCCGCTCGGAGGACCGGGCTCAGCCGCCCTTGCCGATGCCGACGAGGTCGATGACGAAGACGAGCGTCGCGTTCGCCGGGATCGCCGGCGGCTGACCGGCCGGGCCGTAGCCGAGGTCGGGCGGCACGACGAGGATCCGGCGGCCGCCGACCTTCATCCCGGGCACGCCCTGGATCCAGCCCTCGATGAGGCCGCCGCTCTGCAGCGGGAACGTCGCCGGCTGACCGCGCTGCCACGAGGAGTCGACGACCTGGCCGTCGGCGCCCCAGACGGTCAGCTGGTACCGGACCTCGACGTCGTCGCCGACCTTCGCGGCCGTGCCCTTGCCCGCGACGACGTCGTGCTTGACGAGCTCGGCGGGCGGCTCGCCCGCGGTCTTCGGGCTGCCGGGAGCGGTCTTGACGTCCTTGCCGATCGAGGCGTACAGCCCCTGCAGGCCGGCGCCGCCGTGCTCGCCGGATCCGGCCGACGCGCTGTGCTCGGTGTCGGCCCCGTGATCCTCCGACGCGACGGTGGCGGTGCGCTCGTCACCGCAGCCGACGGCGAGGACGGCGGCGAGCACCAGGGGCACGGGCAGCAGGCGGCGACCGATCATGCGCGCCAGGGTAGTCCAGGCGACCGGGGCGGGGCGCCGCCGCCGGCCCCGGACGCACCCGGGTCCGAGCCGGGCGGCGCGACGAGGCGCCGGGCGAGGCGCTCGAGGACGGCGTCGGGGTCGTCGCAGACGCCGGTGTGGACGGGCGAGGGCTGGAGGATGGTGCTCGACGGCGCGGTGATCCAGCCGAAGCGGTCCGAGCGGTCCATCGCCGCCACCGCCCCGGCGCCCGGGTCGCCCGCCGCGACCCGCTCGACGGCCCCCAGGTGGGCGGCGATCGCGTCGACGTCCAGCGTCGGGTCGAGCACGGCGAGCCGCGCCGGGTCGAGGTGCGTCCGCACCCCGAGGAAGGCCCGCCGGCGGCAGTGCACGACGACCGCGACGTTCAGGCCCTCGCCCCGCTCCTGGTCGGGCACCACCCGCAGCAGGGCGTACTGGAAAACCTCGCGCGGCCCGCCCGCGCCGGGCTCAGGCGCGGCGGGCACGCTCGGCCTCCTCGACGAACTCCCGTGGCCCCTGGACGCGCGCCAGCAGGTCCTCGGCGTGCAGCGACGCCTCCTCCGCCGGGAGCCACTCGTCCGGGACCGCGGCGACGAGCCGGCGCACGAGCGCCTCGTCGACGAGCGGCGCCAGCCGCTCGTCGGCCTCCTCGATCGAGCCGGCCCGGGGCAGCAGGACGTGGTCCCGCACCGCCGCGAACCGCCCGTGCGCCTTCGCGGGATCGAGCCCCGCGTGGTGGCGGTAGCGGGCCGCGCCGTGGTCGATGAGCCAGAGGCGGTCGTGCCAGGTCAGGAGGTTCGGGTTGCGGGGCGTCCGGTCGACGTTCTCGCACAGCGCGTCGAGCCACACGACCGCGGCCGCGAGCTCGGGCCCCGGCTGCAGCCCGCCCGCGGGCGTGTAGGGCAGCGCCCGCGGCAGGAAGTCCAGGCCGACGTTGCGGCCCGCGCTCGCCTTGAGGTGATCCTGGATCTCGGGGTCCGGCTCCGCGACGGAGAGCTCGAGCGGCAGGTCGACGAGCACGAGCTCGGGCACGTGGAGCCCGAGCTCGGGAGCGGCCTCCGCGACCGCGGTCACGAGCCCGCCGACGACGAGCTCGGCGACGAGCGCCTTGGAGCCCTGCGCCGCACCGTGGAGCTTCACGACGTAGAGGCCGAGGTCGTCGGCCTCCACGAGCGCGGGGACCGAGCCGCCCTCGCGCAGCGGCGCGACGTAGCGGGTGGCCTGCACGGTGCGCACGGCCACAGCCTACGGCGCGCCCCCGCGGGGACGAGCCCGGGGGCCACCGCGCCCCGGGGCACCCCGGGGACGATCCGGGGGCTTCCCCCATGGTGGTCGCGGCGACGACCGGTCAGGCTGGCGTCGTCCCGCCAGCGTCCCCCCGGTCTCTCCCGCCCATGTCCGTCCTCGCCCTGCGCCTCATCGCGCCCACCAGCCCGGCGCCCGCCGCCCGTCCCGCGACGGCCGTCCCGTCCCGTCCCGCCCCGGCGGCGCCCCGGCCCCAGAACGCGAACGACCGGCCCGAGGGCCGGTCGTTCGTCGAGGTGGGGGGAGCAGGATTCGAACCTGCGTAGGCAGAGCCAACGGGTTTACAGCCCGTCTCCTTTAACCACTCGGACATCCCCCCGAGCGGCGACCGATCCTAGCGAGGGACGGCCGATCGTGCCGTCCCGCCCGGGCGGTCTCCGTGGTGCGGCGGCGTCGCTCCGAGCGTCGCGGAGACCCGCGGCGCGCGGAGCGGCGCCGACGCGCCCGGGCCGCCCCGCCC
>JALRCL010000221.1 GCA_023268575.1 Patulibacter sp. | reverse complement strand
CTCGTCGTCGGGCGCGGGGCGCTGCGCACCGGGCTCGCGCGGACCGGTGCGCTGCTCGACGCGGCCGCCCCGGTCGTCGCGCGCCTGCCGAGCGTGACGCCGGCGATCACGCAGGGCCTGCGCGACGCGCGCACGACCCTGCGCGCGGTCGTCGCGCCGATGGCGCTCATCGCGCCGTACGTGCCCGACGTGCTGGCCGGGTTCAGCGGCGGATTCGTGGGCAACGCCGGCGGCTACTACGACGCCAACGGGCACTACGGGCGGCTCGGCGTCGTCATCGGCGGCCAGCTCGTCGAGGGCCTGCCGACGAACCTCCTGCCGAACCTCCTGGGCCAGCAGGGGGTCCGCACCGGGCTCACGGCACGCTGCCCCGGCGCGGGTGCGCCGCCCGCCGCCGACCGCTCGAATCCGTTCGTGCCCGAGGGCGTGTCCTGCACGCGGGAGCACGACCAGCGATGAGTGGCCGGCTGCTCGGGGTGCTCCTCGCGCTCGCGGCGCTCGTCGCGGGGGCCGCCGTGCTGCTCGTCCGCGAGGAGGGCGACGAGGGGCGCCGCGTCGACGTCGTCTTCGACAGCGCGCGCGGCATCCAGCCCGGCTCGGCGGTGAAGGTCGCCGGCGCCCGGGTCGGCGAGGTCCGCGAGATCCGCCTCACGCCGGAGCGGCGCGCGCTCGTCGAGCTGCGCCTCGACGCCGGGACCGCCGTCCCGGCCTTCCGCACCGACGCCCGCTGCGCGATCCGGCCGGAGGGGCTGATCGCCGAGAGCTTCGTGCGCTGCGAGCCGGGCACCCGGGCGGCGCCGCTCCTGCGCGGCGTCGCCGGCCGGCCGCCGACGCTGCCGGTCGGCCGCACGAGCCGTCCGGTGTCGCTCGCCGACCTCCTGAACCTCTGGTCGCTGCCGACCGGCGAGCGGGCGCGCGTGCTGCTCGTCCAGCTCGGCCTCGGCCTCGGCGGCCGCGGGGACGACCTGCGCGCGATCCTCGATCGGTCGCTGCCCTCGCTGGCCGCGGGCCGGCGGCTGCTCGCAGCCGTCGACCGGCAGCGCGCCGGGCTCCGGCGCGCCGTCGACCAGACCGCCACGGCCGCCGCGGTGCTCGCGGACCGCCGCGCGACGCTCGCCGACCTCAGCCGCAGCGGGTCGGCGGTCGCCGCTCGCGTCGCCCGGCAGCGCCGGCCGCTCGCCGACGGCGTCCGACGCCTGCCACCGCTGCTGGCCCAGGCCGGACCGGCGCTGCGCGATCTCGACCGGCTGACGGCCGCGTCCGGTCCGCTGCTGGAGGCGGCGGAGCGCAGCGCCCCGGGGATCGTCCGCCTGACGCGCCGCGCCGCGCCGCTCGCCCGCCGCGCCGGCGCCGCGATCGACGACCTCGACGGACCGCTCGGGCGGCTCCGCCGGGCGACGACGACGCTCGGGCCGCTGCTCCCCGTCGCCGCCCGGGACCTGCAGGCGATGACGCCGTCGATCCGCGACAGCGACCGCGCGCTCGGCGCGCTGCGCGACGGCGGGTTCTTCGAGGGACTCTGGGGCTTCCTCTACCGCGGCGGCTCCGCGCTCTCGCGGTTCGACGCGCGCGGCCACCTGCTCGGCGGCAACATCGTCATCAGTCGCTGCTCGCTCTCGAGCGGGATCGCGGTCGAGGGGTGCTCGGCGTGGCTGCGCGACGACCCGGGCGCGATCGAGCCCGCCGCGACGCGGAGGGCCGGCCGATGAGGCAGGGGCGCGCCGACCTGCTCGACCGCCTCGAGCGGCACCGCCTGCTGCTCGGGCTGGGGATCGTCCTCGTCGGCGCGGTCGTCTTCGCGATCTCGTGGGGCGCGAGCCGCGGGCTGCCGTGGAAGGACTACCGCCACGTCGACGTGCTCGTGCCCGACGCCGCCCAGCTCGTCGTCGGCGACGAGGTCCGCGAGGGCGGACGGCGGGTCGGCCGGGTCCGCGAGATCGCCGCGGCCGCCGCGGGCGACCGGATCGTCGCGCGGCTCGCGCTGCAGCTCGATCCGAACCAGCCGCCGGTCCCGGTCGACAGCACCATCCGCGTCGCCCCGGTCAACGTCTTCGGCAACAAGGTCGTCGAGCTCGACCGGGGCCGCTCCACGAGGACGGTGGCCGACGACGGGACGCTGGGCCTCGACCGGGCGCGGGCCGGCGTCGAGCTCTCCGACGTCCTCGCCGACACGGACGCGACCCTCGGTCGCCGGGTCCGCGACGTCGTCGCCGAGCTCGGTCCGGGGATGGCGGGCCGCGGCCCCGACCTCGGTCGGGCGATCGCGGCGACCCGCGTCCTGCTGCCCCGAGCCGAGCGGGTCGCGACGCTGCTCGCCGATCCCGCCACGCGACTGGAGCCGCTGCTCGCCCGACTCGACGACCTGAGCGGGGTGCTCGCCCGGATCGCGGTCCCGCTGACGGCCGCGATGGGCGACGGCGCACGGGTGCTCGGCGCGCTGGACGCGGCGGGTCCTGCCCTCGAGCGGACGCTCGCCGACGCGCCCGCGGCGCTCACCGAGACGACCGGCGCGCTGCGCACGGTCCGCCCGCTGCTGGCCGACCTGCGCGTCGTCGTCGAGCGCCTGCGCCCCGCCGCCGAGCGCCTGCCGCGGACGGTCGCGGGCGGCGAGCGCGTCGTCGACCGCGCCGACGCGCTGCTGGCTCCCGGCACCGGGCTCGTCGGCGCGGTCCGGCGCCTCGCCACGATCGCCACGACGGCTGCGGGCGCCCGTCCGGGCATCGAGCGCGTGCTCGCCGACCTGCGCCAGGCGAACGAGCCGCTCGGGCAGACGGTCCGGGCGATCGGCGACGCCGAGGTGCACTGCGGCGTCGGCGGCCTGCTCGGGCGCAACCTCACCGGCGCGGTGGCCACCGGCGACCGGGCGGGCGCCTGGCTCACCGGGCAGTTCCTCCTGCTCGACCCGACCCAGCTCGTGAACGCCGCGACCCCGTCCCCGGAGCTCCACGTCGACCCGCAGCCGCGGATCGGCGCCGACGGCTGCGACCTCGCCAACGAGCGCTACCGCCCCGGACGGCAGACCGGCCGGGTCCCGTCGGACCGCTACGTCGTGCGCAACCGGCCGCCGGCCGAGGTGCTCGAGCGCGCGCGCCGCGCCGGGCTGCTCGACGACTTCGAGCGGAGGGCCGACCGGTGAGCCGGATCCCGACGTCGACGCCGAACCACTTCCGCACCGGCGTGCTCGGGATCGTCGCGGTCGCGGTGCTCTGCCTGCTGATCGTCACCGGCGGGCGGATCGGCGGCGTCGGCGTGACCGGTGGCGGCCGCGAGCTCCACGCGATCTTCGACGGCACGCTCGGCATGCGGGTCGGGTCGCCGGTTCGGGTGGCGGGCGTCCGGATCGGACGCGTCGATGCGATCGACGCCGGCCCGGCGCGCACGGCGCGCGTGACGCTGCGCCTCGACGGCAACGCCCCGGTCCTGCGCCAGGGCACGCGGTTGCGGATCCGCCCGCGGGTGTTCCTCGAGGGCGGCTACGTCGTCGAGGTCGAGCCGGGGCCGCCCGGCCGTCCGGCCCTCGCCGACGGCGCCACGGTCGCCCGGGCCGACACGCGCCTGACGGTGCCGCTGCCGACGGTCGTCGGCCTGCTCGACCACCAGGCGCGCGCCGGGGTGCGCTCGACCGCGCGCGAGCTCGACCGCGCGCTGGCGACCTCGGGCGACGCGCGGCCGCTCGTGCGGGACCTGCCGCCGGTCCTGCGCGACGCCGGCCGCCTGAGCGCCGCCGCGCGTGGGACCCGGCCCGGCGAGGTCGGCGACCTGCTGGCCGCCGCCGACCGCGCGACCGCGGCGCTCGCCGCGCACCGCGACGGCCTCGCGTCCACCCTGCGCGGCGTGCGGCGCGTGACCGGCACCCTCGCCGACGAGGACGCCGCGCTCGGTGCGTCGCTGCGCGAGCTCGGCGCCCTGGGTCGCTCCGCCCCCGGAGCGCTGCGCGAGGTCCGCGCGACGCTGCCGGTGCTCGAGGCGACGCTCGACGACCTCGATCCGGCGCTGCGCCGCGCGCCGGCGCTGCTGCGCCCGGCGGAGCGTACGCTCGACCAGGCGCTGCGAGCGGTCGGCCCGCGCGAGCTCGGCGCGCTCTCGACGGCGCTGCGGCCGGTGCTCGGCACGCTGCCGACGACGCTCGACGACGCGCGGGCGACGCTCGACCAGGCCACGCCGCTCGTGCGCTGCCTGCGCGACACGCTCATCCCGGCCTTCGACGAGCAGGTTCCCGACGGCGACCTCTCGACCGGGCGCAGCGTCCTGCAGGAGCTCGTCTCGACCGGCGTCGGGTTGGCGAGCGCGGTCCAGCAGTTCGACGCGAACGGGCCGATGGTCCGCACGAACGTGACCCTCGGCCCGCGGATCTTCACGACCGGCTCGGCGTCCGGCGTCGGACCGTTGTCGGCGAGCGTCGGGCCGCCGATCGAGGGCGCGCGACCGGTCTGGTACGGGACCGACGGCCAGCCGCCCTTCCGGCCGGACCTGCCGTGCGCCGAGCAACCGCGGCCGTCGCTGCGCTCGGCCACCGCGTCCGCCGGGCGCACCCGCGATGCCCCGGCCGCCGCGCGGGCGGCGCGGTCGCTGCTGCGCAGCGGGGCCCGCCCGCAGGACCTGCGGCGCGAGGCGCAGGCGGCCGCCGCGCGACTGCGGACGCTGCTGGGAGAGGGCGAGGACCGATGAGGCGGCTGTGGGAGCGCCAGGGTCGCTGGCTCGTCACGATCGTCGCCTTCGTGGCCCTGGCGATCGTCGTCGGCGGCTACCTCGTGAGCCAGCAGCGGCTGCGGCTGCCGTTCACCGATCGGTACGAGATCGAGGTCGCGTTCCCGACCGTCCAGTCGCTGACCCCGGACACGAGCCAGCCGGTCGCCGTCGCGGGCGTCCGGGTCGGCGAGGTCACCGCGGTCCGGCTCGACGGCGGCCGGCCGGTCGCGCGACTGGCGATCGACCCCGACCGCCTGCCGCGGGTCCACGCCGACGCGCGGGCGACGCTCGTGCCCCTGACGCCGCTGAAGAACATGGAGGTCGAGCTCGACCCCGGCAGCCCCGGCGCCCCGGTGCTCCCGGACGGAGGCCGGATCACCGTCGCCCGGACGTCGACGACGGCCGACGTCGACCAGGTCCTGGCCGCCCTCGACGGCGACGCCGACGCCGACATCCTCGACGCCCTTGACGAGGAGATGGCCGAGTTCCTCGCCGACACCGACAACGATCAGGTCCTCGGCTGGTTCGAATGGTCAGCCGACCCCGACGCCAAGCGCACCGACCGACAGGCGTGGGCTCAGGCTAATCCGTCGATGAACCACACCGACGTCGTGGAGAACTGCGTCACTGAGCG
>JALRCL010000210.1 GCA_023268575.1 Patulibacter sp. | reverse complement strand
CAAGGTCGCCGTCCCCGACAATATCCGCAAAGGTTGGGGCTGCGTAAAGTCCGACATTACTGAGACCAAAGGGGTCGCTTTGGGAAGTCCCAAAAGCGGGAGAGCTAGAGGTTCCCGTATTTTCAAAGAACAGCGTCTCGTCCGCCGCAGCCACCCGGGGCAGGCTACGTCACCGCCCGGCGCGGGACGCGTGGCGGCGCGTCCACCGAGACCGACCCGCAACGCCGCCCGACCGCCCGCTCTGGGAGGATGAACAGCCGTGTCCGGGCTCGGGACGATCATCACCGCCGTCGTCACCCCGTTCGACGCCCAGGGGCGCGTCGACGAGGCGACCTTCGTCGACCTGCTGGCGCATCTCGGCGCCAACGGGTCGGACGGCTTCGTCATCGCCGGCTCGACCGGCGAGGGCTCGACGCTCAGCGACGAGGAGCACCTCGCGCTCGTCGAGCTCGCGATCCGCGAGAAGCCGGCCGGTACGACGGTCATCGCGAACGCCGGCTCCAACGACACGCGCCACTCGATCCACCTGACCGAGCAGGCGACCGAGCTCGGGGTGGACGCGACGCTGAACGTCGTCGGGTACTACAACCGCCCGAACCGGGCCGGCATCGTCGCCCACTACGAGGCGGTCTCGGGCGCGACGGACAAGCCGATCGTCGTCTACAACATCCCGAGCCGCACGACGCTGAACCTCGATCCGGAGCTCCTCGCCGAGCTCGCGCAGATCCCGCACGTCGACGCGGTGAAGCAGGCCAACAGCGCCGAGCTGCAGCTCGTCGACGGGCTCGACGTCTACGCCGGCAACGACGACATCCTCGCGCAGGCGTTCGACCTCGGCGGCGCCGGCGGCATCCTCGTCGCCAGCCACCTCGTCGGCCCGCAGCTCGCCGAGATGGCGACCGCGACGCCCGAGCACCGCGCCGAGATCGACGCGACGCTGCGCGACCTCTACGCGGTCCTCGGCATCACGGTGAACCCGATCCCGATCAAGGCCGCCCTCGCCCTCGCGGGCCGGCCGGTCGGGGGTCTGCGGCTCCCGCTCGTCGAGGCCGACGAGGATCAGCGGTCGGAGATCGCGCGCGTGCTCGACGGCCTGGGGCTGCTGGCCTAGCGCCCGTTCGATGACGGACCGCCGCACCAACGTTCGCACGACCACCGCGCACCGCCGCGCGGGCGCCGCGACCCCGCCTCCGGCGGCGCCGGCCCGCCGCGACGACCGCGAGCCGCTCACCCGGGTCACGGCGACGGCGCCGGTCCTCGTGCCCGATCGCCGTCGCTTATCCGCGAGCCCCGCGGACCGACGCACCACGACGACGCCCGACTGGGGCGGTCGGAGGGGTCGCGTCCGGCGCGGGTCGCACCACCCCGCGCGCGACCGACGGTCGCGCCGACCGACAGGACCCCATCGCATGACCAACTCCGCCACGCTGCGCGTGCTGCCCCTCGGCGGCCTCGGCGAGATCGGCAAGAACATGACCGCCGTCGAGTACGACGGCAAGATCGTCGTGATCGACGCCGGCGTCCGGTTCCCGACCGCCGAGCAGGTCGGCATCGACCTCGTGCTGCCGGACTTCAGCGTGCTGAAGGACCGCGCCGACGACATCGAGGCGATCGTCATCACCCACGGCCACGAGGACCACCTCGGCGGCCTGCCATACGTCATCAAGCAGCTCGGCGGTGCCCGCAAGGCCCCGCCGATCTATGGCCTGCCGCTCACGATGGCCATGGGTCGCAGCAAGCTCGACGAGCACCGCCTGCGCGAGGCCGAGCTCACGGACGTCAAGACCGGCCAGACCGTGAAGACCGGCGTGTTCGAGCTCGAGTTCGTCCACGCGACGCACTCGATCCCGGACGCCTGCAACGTCGCGGTGAAGACCCCGCTGGGCACGCTGCTCTTCACCGGCGACTACAAGTTCGACCAGACCCCGGTCGACGGTGGCCCCGCCGACTTCCTGCGCCTCGCCCGCTTCGGCGAGGAGGGGCTGCTCATGCTGCTCGGCGACTCGACGAACGTCGACCGTCCCGGCTGGTCGCCGAGCGAGGCGCTCGTGGGCCCCGAGCTCCTGCGCGTCTTCGGCAGCCTCCGCGGCCGGATCATCGTCACGTCGTTCGCGTCGAACCTCCACCGCGTCCAGCAGGTGATCGACGCGGCGATCGAGCTGAACCGCAAGGTCTGCCTGCTCGGCCGCTCGATGCGCAAGAACGTGAACATCGCGAAGTCGCTCGGGCACCTCGACGTCCCCGACGGGCTGATCGTGCAGCCGCGCGAGCTCGAGCACCTGCCCGACCACCGGGTCATCGTCATGTCGACCGGGTCGCAGGGCGAGCCGCTGTCGGCGCTGCGCCGGATGGCGTTCCGCGACCACCCGCAGGTCCGGATCCGCCCGGGCGACACGGTCGTCTTCTCGGCCACGCCGATCCCGGGCAACGAGCGCGCCGTCAACGAGACGATCGACAAGCTGTACCAGGCCGGTGCCGAGGTGGTGACGCACAAGGACGCGCCGATCCACGCCTCCGGCCACGGCTACCAGGAGGAGATGAAGCTCATGCTGAACCTCACCCGGCCGAAGTACGTCGTGCCGCTGCACGGCGACTTCCACCGCCTGGAGCTCCACAAGCGCCTGGCCGTGAAGCTCGGCATCCCCGCCGACAACGTGTTCTGCGCCGAGAACGGTCTGCCGATCGAGGTCGACGCGAAGGGCGCGCGCTTCGGCAAGCCCGTCCCGTCCGGCGTCATGTACGTCGACGGCACCGACATCGGCGCGACCGCCGACGCCGCGCTGCGCGACCGCCGCTCGCTGTCGGCCGACGGCCTCTTCGTCGTCGTCGCGACGATCGGCGACGACGACGGCAAGTCCGTCGCCGATCCCGAGCTCCTCTTCCGCGGCGTGCCGTTCGAGCACGACGAGGCGTTCTTGAAGGCCGTCCGCGACCAGGTCGAGGCGTCGGTCGAGCGCGCCGCCGCCGACGAGATCCACGACCTCGACGAGATCCAGCGGATCCTCCACGACGACATCGCCCAGCTGACCTGGGAGAAGCTCAAGCGCCGCCCGGTCGTGCTGCCGGTCGTCGTCGCCGTCTGACCGAGGTCCCGGCCGTCAGGCGTCCGGCGCCGGCGGCCGGCCGCCTCCCGGCGTGGACGGCGCGTCCTCGTCGGTCGGCGCGGACGTCCCCGGTGCCGTCGCGTCGTCCGCGCCGGCGGTTCCGGGGGAGACCTCCGCGCCCTCCTCGACGCTCCCGGGCGCAGGACCGTCGCCCTGCGGCGCCGTCGGCGCGTCGTCCGCCGGCCCCGACTCGTCGTCGCTGCGGCCCGGCGCGACCTCGTCGGCCCGCGCACGGTCGTCCTCCGTCGTGCGCGGCGCCGGTGCGGCCGGCGCATCATCGCCCGCCGACGGGTCGTCCGCGGACGGGCGCTCGCCCTCCGGCGGGGCGTCCCGGCGTCCGTCCTCGTCGGGGGCGGCGCCGCCGAGGCGCTCCTCGGGGTCCCGCGCGCCGCGCCGCGTCATCGCCGAGGAGCGCAGCCGGCGCCGGATGCCCTCGGCGGCACGGCGCGGGGTGCGCAGGAGGCGCCCGTCGCCGCCCTCCTCGGCCGCGTCGTCGACCTCGGGCTCCTCCTCGTCGGGCGCGTCGGCGTCGACCGCCTCGCCGCGGACGGCGAGGGTCGCGACGAACCGCGCGCCGCTCCCGTCCTCGTGGGTGGGCTCCACGTGCACGTCGCCGCCGTGCCGCTGGGCCGCCGCGCGGACGATCGCGAGTCCGATGCCGGTCGAGCCGGCGCCCTCGCCGCCCCGGCGGACGAACCGCTCGAAGATCCGCTCGCGCAGCTCGTCGGGGATCCCCGGTCCGTCGTCCTCGACGACGAGCCGCGCCCGCGTCCCGGTGCGCCGCAGCGTGATCCGGATCTCCGTCCCGTCCGGCGTGTGGCGCAGGGCGTTGGAGAGGAGGTTCGCCACGAGGCGGACGAGCTCGTCGCGGGCGCCGTCGAGCGTCACGGGCTCGAGGTCGAGCTCGACCTCGTGACCCCCGAGCTGCGGCTCGAGCTCGTCGACCGCCTCGAGGATCGCGCGGTCGAGGTCGACCGCGTCGCGCGCCGCCTCGCGCCGCGCGTCCATCCGGGCGAGCAGGAGCAGGTCGGCGACGAGCCGCCGCATCCGGCGCGCCGAGCGCAGCGCCGACTCCGCGGCCTCGCGGTCCTCGCCCTCCGTCGAGATCGCCAGCAGCTCGAGGTTCGCCTGGACGGCGGTCAGCGGCGTGCGCAGCTCGTGCGAGGCGTCCGCGACGAACTCGCGCTGCCGCTGCAGCGACTCGTCGATCCGCGCCTGCGAGGCGGCGAGCTCGTCGAGCATGTCCTGGAGCGTCACCGCGAGCTCGGAGATCTCGTCCTTCACCGGACCGACGGGCATGCGCGCCTCGAGGTCGCGCGTGCGAGCGATGTGCCGCGCCGCGCCGGTCATCCGGCGGACCGGCCGCATCGCGCGCTGCCCCAGCGCGAGACCGGCGAGGAGCGCGAGGAGCGTGCCTCCGACGACCCCCATCACCAACGCCGTCTCGACGCGACGCTCGGTGCTCGCGACGCCGAGGTAGCTGCGGCCGACCTGGACCACCAGCGGGATGCTGAAGGTTCCGGTCAAGCCCAGCAGGCCTTCGCCGGGCTCCGTGTACGGGATGTTGATCCGCCGGGTCTCGACGCGATAGTCGCCGACGTCGTGGGGCTCGGGCCTCGGCCGTCCGAGCCGGACCCGCGGGTTCGAGGAGGCGACGAAGTCCAGGCCCCTGGCGCCGTTGTCCGCCCAGACGACGACCACGGTTCCGGTGTCGCCTCGCAGGTCCGCGAGGTCGCTGCGCACCTGAAGACGAGGCAGCCGGCCGTCGTCGAACACCTGGAACCCGAGCTTGAGTCGGGACTGGATCGCGTCGAAGCGCGCCGCCGTCTGCGTCGAGAAGTCGCCCCGGACCCGCTGGATCGTGTAGATCCCGCTGACGAGGGCGAACAGCAGCAGGATGAGCCCGGTCAGGCCGGCGGTGGCGACCGCGAGCCGCCACCGGATCGGCAGGCGGTCCAGCCACCGCAGCCAGCGGACGCGTTCGCCGGACGACGTCACGAGCGCGTCAGCGCGCGGCGCGCAGCACGTAGCCGGCGCCGCGGATCGTGTGCACGAGCCGCTCCTCGCCGCCGGACTCGAGCTTCCGGCGCAGGTTCGAGATGAAGACCTCGATCGTGTTCGTCGACGCGAGCGGGTCGTAGCCCCAGACCTCCTCGAGGAGGCGCTGGCGCGGCACGACGAGCTTCTCGTTGCGCATGAGGTACTCGAGCAGCTCGAACTCGCGCTGGGTCAGGTCGATGTCGCGCTCGCCCCGGCGCACCTCGTGCGTGGCGGGGTTCAGCACGAGGTCGGAGACGACGAGGGCCGCCTCGCCCCGCGGCGGCCGGCGCCGCAGCAGGGCTCGGATCCGCGCTAGCAGCTCGTCGCGCTCGAACGGCTTGACGAGGTAGTCGTCGGCGCCGCTGTCCAGGCCCGCGACGCGGTGCTCGACGGCGTCGCGCGCCGTGAGGATGAGGATCGGCACGTCGCCGCCGTCGCGCAGCCGCTCGGCCACCTCGAGCCCGTCGATGTCCGGCAGGCCGAGGTCGAGGACGACGACGTCGGGCATGTACGTGCGCGCCTCGGTGAGGGCGCTCTCGCCGTCCCGCGCGATCCGCGTCTCGTAGTCCTCGAGCCGCAGCGTGCGCCCGAGGACCCCGGCGATCTCCTCGTCGTCCTCGACGATGAGCACGCGAGCGCTGCGACCGCTGTCCATGCGCGGGATCGTAGACCGTGGACATTCACGGACGCTCAAGCGATCGCGCGCCTGGACGGTTCCCGGATCTCCCCGCCCGCGCCGGGTGGGACGGCGGGGAAGGAGCCGGAGGACCGGCGGCGAACGGGAGTCCGAGCATGAGCCGTAGTCGGACCCCTGCCCGAACCGCCGCATCGAGCCGTCGCTCGGCGCCGAAGCGCGCCGGGAAGGAGGCGCCGTCGGGCTCCCTGCGCTCGTGGCGCCAGCTCGAGCAGCGGCAGTTCGACCAGATCGGGCTCGGGCTGCTGGCGCTGGCGGTCTTCCTCGTCTTCCTCATGTACCTCGGCGCCTGGGGCGGCGCGATCGGCGACGGGCTCGTCGACGGGCTGCTCTCGCTCTTCGGGCAGGTCGCCTACGTCGCGCCACCCGCCGTGGCGGCCGCCGGCCTGCTGCTCATCCTGCGGCCGCTGCTGCCGGCGATCCGGCCGTTCCGGACCGGGGCCCTGCTGCTGCTCTCCGCGCTCATGCTCCTGTTCGCGACGGGGACCTTCGGCCTCGGCGGCGGGACCGGCCGCGACGAGCTCTTCACCGCCGACGTCGTGCGGCCCCGGGGCGGCGTCCTCGGCGACGCGCTCTACTGGGCGCTCTCCTCGGCGCTCGGCGACATCGGCGCCCACGTCGTCGGCGTCACGCTGCTGCTCGGCGGCGTGCTCCTGCTCACCGGCGCGTCGATCGCGTCGATGGTCTCCCGCACGGGGGAGGGCCTGCGGCAGACGACGACCGCCCTGCGGCGCGTCCCCTCCGGGACGACGGGCGACGCGCCGGCGATCCCGGTCGAGCGCCCCGCGCGCCGGCGGGCCGCGACGCCCGCCGAGGACGCCGCGTCGGGTCCGACCCCGCCGCGGCCGCGACGGCGTGCCCCGGACGCCGCCACCGCGCCGGACGAGGATCGCACGGGCGAGGAGCCCGTGGTGCGTCGGGCCCGCCCCGCGCGGGTCAGCGAGCCCGAGGCCGGCACCGGCGAGGTGCGCGCCGCCCGCGGTGCCCGGGACGACGCCCCCGCCACGCCCGAGCTGGACGGCGCGCGCCGCTACCCCGACCTGTTCGGGGAGGCCCCGCCGCTGCGCTTCGACCCGCCCGAGCCCGACGCCGACGACGCGGCGACGTCCGAGCCCGTCGAAGAGCCCCCGACGCAGA
>JALRCL010000200.1 GCA_023268575.1 Patulibacter sp. | reverse complement strand
ACGACGTCCGCCTGCCCGACGACGCCGCGCTCCCGGGCGTGGCGTCGCTGCGCGGTCCGCTCTCCTGCCTCGACGAGGCACGCCACGGCGTCGTCTGGGGTGCGGTCGGCGCGGCGCGCTCCTGCTTCCTCGCCGCGCTGGAGTACGCCGGCACGCGCGAGGCGTTCGGACGCCCGATCGCGGCCACGCAGATCCAGCAGCTGAAGCTCGCCCGGATGGCGACCCAGGTGAACCAGGCGACGCTCCTGGCGCTGCACCTCGGGCGGATGAAGGACGCCGGGCGCCTGCGGCCCGAGCAGGTCTCGATGGGCAAGCTCGCCAACGTCGATGCGGCGCTCGAGGTCGCCCGGACCGCGCGCCAGGTGCTCGGTGGCAACGGGATCACGCTCGAGTATCCGGTGATGCGCCACATGAGCAACCTGGAGTCGGTCGTGACCTACGAGGGCACCGCCGACGTCCACGCGCTCGTGATCGGCGCGGCGCTGACCGGCATCGACGCGTTCCGCTGAGCAGCGACGGCTCCTCGCGCGCGACCTGGGCGTGCGGCCCGTCACACGCGGGCCGGGTCGGGAGGTACCATGGGGCATGCTCCAGTACGCATCCCCGGCGCAGGAGGAGTGGCGCCGCAGCGCGGATCCGATCCGCACGTTCGCGCTGCGCGACGATCTGGAGGGCCTCCGCGACCGGCTCGTCGAGCTCGGGATCCTCGAGGAGCCGCCGCCCGGCTTCGACGACGTCGACGAGGCGCAGGACCTGCTCGACGAGGCGTTCACGCGGGTCACCGCGGCCCTGACCGCCGCGCACGCCTCGGGCGGCGACCACGCCGCGCTCGTCGACCTGCTGCTCGAGCTGCGCGAGCTCACCGCTCGCCTGCGCGGCGAGCGCGAGGCCGGCCGCGTGGCGGCGCTCGGGCGCGTGCGCGAGGCGATGGGCCTGCTGCGCGGCGTCTCGACGGTCGAGCAGATGATGGAGCGCGGCCCCGTCGCCGCGGCGCACCTCGGCTTCGACCGGACGTTCGTCTCCTCGATCAGGGACGCGTGCTTCGTCCCGCACAGCTGCTTCGTGGGCGGCGACGCCGAGTGGGCGAAGGCGATCGTCCGCGCCGGCCAGGAGCAGCCGCGCAAGCTCGACCGCAGCCTGCTGGAGACGGAGATGGTCCGCCGCCGCCAGCCCCTGCGGGTCCTCGACGCGCAGAACGACCCCCGCGTGCACCAGGAGATCGCGAAGGTCTCGATGTCGCGCTCCTACGTCGCGGCACCGGTCGTCGTGCAGGACCGCGTGATCGGGTTCCTCCACGCGGACTTCTTCTTCGCCAAGCGGCTCGTGCGCACGAGCGACGCGGAGCTCCTCTGGATGTTCGCCGAGGCGTTCGGCTCGGCGTTCGAGCGGATCGCCGCCGGCGAGCAGCTGCGCGCGATGCGCCGCAGCTTCCAGCGGGCGATGGCCGAGACCGACGCGACGTTCGCGCACATCTGCGACCGCGAGCTGAGCTTCGAGAGCACGATCGCCGCCGAGCCCGCGCGGCAGGACGGCCCGCTGCCGATCGCGGGAACGCCGCCGGTCCCCGCGAGCGCGCCGGTCCCGACGGAGCTCGCCGAGCTCCTGACGAAGCGCGAGCTCGAGGTCCTGCGGCTCATGGCCGAGGGCGCGACGAACGACGGGATCGCGCAGCGGCTCGTCATCTCGCACGGCACCGCCAAGACGCACGTCAAGCACATCCTGCGCAAGCTGCGGGCCGCGAACCGGGCCGAGGCGGTCTCGCGGTTCTTCCAGCTCCGCGGCGAGCACTGAGCGTCGCCGCTCCCGCGGCGCGGCAGCGCCCCGGAACGACGACGAGCCGCGACCGAGGGGCCGCGGCTCGTCGCCGCCCCGGCCGACCGGGGGAGGAGCTCCCGGTCGCCGAGGCGCTCGGCGCTGCGTCGTGGGTCTACGCCGACGGGGGCGTGGAGACGACGGCGTCGAAGGGGTAGTCCTCGAGCTTGCGCGTGAGGTCGACGTGCAGGTGCTTGGCCTCGGTGTACTCGTCCAGCGCGCCGCCGCCGAGCTCGCGCCCGACGCCGCTCTGCTTGTAGCCGCCGAACGGCAGCGCCGGATCGATCGCGTGCCAGGTGTTGATCCACACCGTGCCGGCGCGCAGCTGCTCCCCGACCTCCTGGGCGCGCGCGAGATCCGTGCTCCACACGCCGGCGGTCAGGCCGTACTGCGTGTCGTTGGCGATCTGCACCGCCTCGGAGACCGACGAGTAGCGGATGACGCAGAGCACCGGCCCGAACGTCTCCTCGCAGGCGATCTCCATGTCGTTGCGCACGTCGGTGAGGATCGTCGGCTCGAGGTAGAAGCCCTTCTCGAACTCCTCGC
>JALRCL010000105.1 GCA_023268575.1 Patulibacter sp. | reverse complement strand
CGGGCTTGCCGATCAAGGTCACCTCAGGCGGGGTCATCCGCCGACATCCCGTGCAGCTCGCGCAGGCGCCCCTTGGCAACTTTGCCGGTCACCGAATGCGGAAGCTCGTCGATCACACGGACCGTGGCCGGGCACTTGAAGCGCGCCAGGCGTGCTGCGCAGTGATCGACCACCTTCGCGGCCGAGAGTTCGGCTCCGGGCCGGGCGACGACGAGGGCGGCAACTGCCTCGCCCGTGCTCGCACTCGGGATGCCGACCACGGCCACCTCGGCCGCGGCGACTTCGTCGAGCTCGTCTCGGTGCAGATGCCGGCCCGGATCTTCGGCGCGTTCTTCGGCCTCGAGCCCGGCACGGAGCTGCACCAGCGCGCCGTCCACGCCGCCGGCCGCGTCCTCGCGTGGACCGACCCCGAGGTCTGCGGGGGCCTGACGCCGCTGGAGCTCTTCGCCGGCTCCGCCCAGGAGCTCCACGACATCATCGCCGAGCTCGTCCCGGAGCGCCGCGCGCGGCCCGGCGAGGACCTCATCAGCTGGATCGCCGCAGCGGAGTTCGAGGGACAGAAGATGACGGACTTCGAGATCGGCGCGCTGTTCGTGCTGCTCGCCGTCGCCGCGAACGACACGACCCGCCACGCCTCGGCGCACGCGATCAGCGCGTTCACGAAGCACCCCGACCAGCGAGCGCTGCTGCTCGAGGACGTGCCGGGGCGCGTGGACTCCGCGGTCGAGGAGGTCGTGCGCTGGGCGTCGCCGCTGATCCACATGCGCCGGACGGCGACGCAGGACGTCGAGCTGCGCGGTCAGACGATCAAGGCCGGCGAGAAGGTCGTCCTCTGGTACTGCTCGGGCAATCGGGACGAGGAGCACTGGGGCAACCCGTACGACTTCGAGATCCTGCGCAACCCCAACCGCCACCAGGGGTTCGGGGGCGGCGGCCCGCACTACTGCCTCGGCGCCGCACTGGCGCGCGGGATGCTCAAGGCGCTCCTGACCGAGATCTACACGCGCATCCCGGACATCGAAGCGGCCGAGCCGGACTTCCTCGTCGCGAACTTCATCCACGGCATCAAGCGCATGGACGTGGAGTGGACCCCGGAGCGCCGCTGATCGGGCGCACGGCGGTCCACCGGATCGCCGTCCCGCTCCCCGGCCGCTACCCGGCGGTCGACGCCTACCCCGTCGACGACGAGCCGCTGAGGCTGATCGGCGCCGGCCCCGCGACCGACGAGGCGCTCGACGCGTTGCGAGACGGGATTCGGGCCGCGGGCCGCCGGCCGGAGGACGTCGGGCTGCTCGTCCTGACCCACCAACACGGCGACCCCGCCGGCTGATCGACGCGCGCCTCGCGCAGCTGCGCGTCGGCGGCGAGCGGCTGCGGCGACCGATCGGCTCCACGCCCGCGAGCACGCACGAGCTGAGCCCGCTCGTCGTGGGGCGCACGCGCAGCGGGCCCCGAGGCGTTCCTCGCGCTCCGCTGGACGCTGGGCCATCTCGATCTCCTCGCCGAGGACGACGAGGCGCGATACGTCGCGCCGGGACACTAGCGTGCGTGAACCGCGGTTAATCATTCTGCCCATATATCGCGTCTAATAAGAGCATTGGCTCCCGCGTAGATGTTATTCTCGGTTCACCTACGCAGAGCGAGAGAGGGAGAAGCACGTGTTCCAGGACAAGGTGGCGATTATCACCGGCGCCGCTCGGGGCATCGGCCGCGCGACGGCCGAGCTCGTGATCCAGGGCGGCGGCAAGGTCGTCGTCTCGGACATCGACCCCGACGCCGCCGAGCAGGCCGCGCGCGAGCTCGGCGCCAACGCCGCGGCGCACGCGGGCGACATCGCGAAGGACGGCGCCCCCGAGGCGCTCGTCGCGACCACGATCGACGCCTTCGGCCAGCTCGACATCGTCGTCAACAACGCCGGCTACACCGTCGACTCGCCGATCCACAAGCTCTCCGACGGCGACTTCCAGGCGATGCTCGACGTCCACACCGTCGCGCCCTTCCGGATCCTCCGGGCGGCTGCGCCGTACCTGCGCGATCCGGCCAAGCAGGAGCGCGAGGAGGGCCGGGAGGTCTTCCGCAAGGTCGTGAACGTCGCGTCGCTCGCGGCGTACGGCAACGCCGGCCAGGCGAACTACTCCTCGGCGAAGGCCGGGGTGATCGGGCTGACGAAGACGCTCGCCAAGGAGTGGGGGCCGTTCAAGGTCAACGTCAACGCGGTGGCGTTCGGCCTGATCGACACGCGGCTGACCCAGGCGAAGACCGGCGACACGACCGTGAAGGTCGGCGAGCGCACCGTCGCCGTCGGGATCCCCGAGAAGGCGCGCACCATGATGGGCGCGATGATCCCGCTCGGTCGCGGCGGCACCGCGGAGGAGGCGGCGGGCGCGATCGCGTTCCTCTGCTCGCCGTGGAGCGACTACGTCACCGGCCAGGTGCTGAACGTCAGCGGCGGCCTCGCCCTGGGGATGACGGCATGAGCGGCAACCGCACGTTCGTCGTCGGCGTCGGCATGACGAAGTTCGACAAGCCCGGCACCAAGGACGGCGACTATCCCGACTGGGCCAAGGAGGCCGGCGAGAAGGCCCTCGCGGACGCGGGCGCGTCCTACCGGGACGTCGAGCAGGTCTTCGCGGGCTACGTCTACGGCGACTCGACCTGCGGCCAGCGCGCGGCGTACGGCCTCGGCCTCACGGGCGTGCCGATCGTCAACGTCAACAACAACTGCTCGACCGGATCGACCGCCTTGTACCTCGCGCGGCAGGCGGTGAAGGGCGGCCTCGCCGACTGCGCCCTGGCGCTGGGCTTCGAGAAGATGGAGCGCGGCTCGCTGTCGATGAAGTTCCCCGACCGCACCAGCCCGATGGACCAGCACCTCGCGGCGATGCACGAGGTGCGCCCCGACGAGGGGCACCCGTTCGCTCCCGAGATGTTCGGCAACGCGGGCCGCGACCACATGGAGCGCTACGGGTCCACGCCGGAGCACTTCGCGTGGATCGGCTGGAAGAACCACAAGCACTCCGTCAACAACCCGTACTCGCAGTTCCAGGACGAGTACTCGCTCCAGGACATCCTCGACGCCCGCATGATCCACGCGCCGTTGACGAAGCTCCAGTGCTCGCCGACGAGCGACGGCAGCGCCGCGGCGCTGATCGCCTCCGAGCGCTACGTCGACGAGCACGATCTGTGGGACCGCGCCGTCGAGATCGTCGGGCAGTCGATGGTCACCGACACGCCGGCGACGTTCGCGACGCCCCGGTCGTGCATCGACATCGTCGGAGCCGACATGTGCCGCGTCGCCGCCGGGCAGGCCTACGAGGAGGCCGGCATCCAGGCCTCCGACGTCGACGTCTGCGAGCTGCACGACTGCTTCAGCGCCAACGAGCTGATCACCTACGAGGGGCTCGGATTCGCCGCCGAGGGCAAGGGGCACGAGCTCGTCGACCGGCAGGCCACGACGTACGGCGGCGACGGCCCCGTCGTCAACCCGTCGGGAGGCCTGATCTCCAAGGGGCACCCGCTCGGGGCAACCGGCCTGGCGCAGTGCAGCGAGCTGACCTGGCAGCTGCGGGGGACCGCCGACGCGCGCCAGGTCGAGGGCGCCGAGATCGCGCTCCAGCACAACATCGGTCTTGGCGGCGCCGTGGTGGTGACCGTCTACAAGCCGGCGGCGGCGTAGCGCTGCCGCCCGGCCCCGGCAGCCGCACGGCGCCGGGGAGCGTGGCCTCCGCGCGCGGTCTGGATCCCGCTGCGCGGGGGCCGCGCCTGCGCCGCGGCCGTCCGCAGGCGCGCGGGATCAGGCAGCGTCGAGGGCCGCAGCGGCGGCCTTCGACGCGCGGCCGGCGGCGGTCCAGATCACCTGGTGCTGCGCCGGGCCGACGCCGATCATCCCGATCGGCACCTTCACCTGCTCCTCGATGTACTCGAGGTAGTCGCGGGCGGCCCGGGGCAGGTCCTCGTAGCGTGCGACGCTCGAGAGGTCCTCCTCCCAGCCGGGCAGCTCGTCGTACTGCGGCTCGACGTGGTGCAGGACCGACTGGTGGTACGGGAACCGCTCGAGCTCGGCGCCCTCCGCGCTGCGGTAGCGCGTGGCAACCTTGATCGTCTCCTGGCCGGTCAGGACGTCGAGCTTCGTGATGCAGAGCTGGTCCAGCGTGCAGAGGCGCGCGGCGTAGCGCAGCGCGACGAGGTCGAGCCAGCCGATCCGGCGGTCGCGGCCCGTGGTCGTGCCGCGCTCGGCGCCCTTCTCGCGCAGGCCATCGGCGAGCGGGCCGTCGAGCTCGGTCGGGAACGGGCCCGCCCCGACGCGGGTGCAGTACGCCTTGACGACGCCCCAGATCTCGTCGAGGTCCTTCGGGCCCGCGCCGGAGCCGACCGCCGCCGCGCCGGCGACGGGGTTCGACGACGTCACGAACGGATAGGTGCCGTGGTCGATGTCCAGCAGCGCCGCCTGCGCGCCCTCGAAGAGGACGTTGCCGCCGTCGTCCAGCGCGTCCCAGACGAGCGCCGCGGTGTCGGCGATGTGGCGCTCGAGCCGGTGGCCGTAGGCGAGGTACGTCTCGGTCATCGCCTGCAGGTCGAGGACCGGGTCCTTCTGCCAGGGACGCAGCGACCGCTCCTTCGGGTGCAGCGCCGCGACGATCTTCTTCTTCAGGATCGACTCGTCGAGGAGGTCCTGGATCCGGATGCCGAGCCGCAGCGCCTTGTCGGCGTAGCAGGGCCCGATGCCGCGCTTCGTCGTGCCGATCTGGTTCTTGCCCAGGCGCGTCTCGCCGGCCACGTCCAGGAGCTTGTGGTACGGCATGATCACGTGCGCGTTCGGGCTGATCCGCAGCCCGCTGGCGTCGACGTCCTGGGTCGCGAGCTGCTCGAGCTCGCGCAGCAGGACCTCCGGGTCCACGACGACGCCGTTGCCGATGACGCAGGTCGTGCCGGGGTAGAGGATCCCCGACGGCACGAGGTGGAAGGCGTACTTCACCTCGCCGTGGACGATCGTGTGCCCGGCGTTGTTGCCGCCCTGGAAGCGGACGACGACGTCGGAGCGCTCCGC
>JALRCL010001026.1 GCA_023268575.1 Patulibacter sp. | reverse complement strand
GCGCCAGGACGTTGCCGTGCTCGTCGCGCCGCAGCGTCGCGTCCCAGGCGTGCTGGCGCGGATCGCCGGCGGGCAGCGGCGGCAGCGCGGCCGGCGCAGCATCGTCGCCGCCGGCCAGGGCGACCGCGGCGGCACCGGCCCCCGCGACGCCCGCCGCGCCGCCGCCGAGGAGGAGCCGCCGACGGGTCAGCCCGCGCGGCGCGGCGTCCGGAGCGCCGGTCAACGCGCGCTGCCCTTCCAGGTGAACGGGATGCTCGCCCGCACGGTCTCGTTCCAGCGGTCGACGACGTCGCTGTGGCGCCCGATCCGCGGCGGGCCGATCACGAGCTGCGCGACGTACTTCCCGGGCTTCGGGATCGCGACGTTGTCGCCGTAGTGGATGCCCATCCCCAGCCCGAGCATCGGGTACTGCGGGCCGGACGCCACGACCTTGCCGGCGGCGTCGACGATCCGCAGCGTGATCGACGCGTCCGGCAGGCGGTCGCCGCTCTGGGCGTCGGTCAGCACGAGCATGACGTGCGCGTTCTCGTCCTTGCGCGGCGCGTGACGGACGAACCGCTCGCCCTCGGAGACGGCGAACGTCACCGGGGCGCTGACGTCGAGCTCGACCTTGCGATCGCCGGCGGTCGTCTCGCCCAGGCGCGTCATCGCGTGCGCGTCGCCGCCCGCCGCCGCGCCCGCGGCCGCGTGGCCCGACCCGCCGTGCTCGTCGTGGCCGCCCATGGCGGCGGTCGTCGCCGTGGAGCCGGAGCCTTGGACGGTCGTGCCGGCGTCCTCGTCGCCGCACGCGCCGAGACCGGCGGCGAGGACGAGGAGCGCGGCGGTGGTCGAGACGCGGCGGGCGGCGGTGGAGGGCATCGTGGTCCTTCGGATCGGGTGCGGGGAGGCGTCGCCGCTCATCGGCGGACCTCGAGGTCGAAGCGGGCGTCGTACTGGTCGAACGCGGACACGCGGACCGTCAGCACGACGCTCCAGCGGCCGGGGCTCGGGAAGGGCAGCGCGTCGACGACCAGCTCGCCGGGCGCCCCGGTCGGGCTGGCGGTCTGCTGCAGCGCGGCGGCGCCGCGCTCGGGCGGACGCTCGGCCAGGTCGACGCTGCGCGCCCCGGCGAACGGGCGCCCGTCGGCGTCGCGCAACGTGATCCGCACGCGGTTCGTGCCGACGCGGGCCGGCGCGATCTCGACGTGGGCGCGCAGCGGGCCGAGGTCGCGGTCGACGGCGAAGGGACCGGGCGGGATCGCGATCGCCGGCTGCTCGGTGGAGAGCGCGCCGGTCGCAGCGAAGACGGCGAGCAGCAGCGCGAGCTCGGCGCGCACGAGGCGGCGCAGGCGACCGGCGACCGCCGCGACTCGGCGATCGGGGTCGGCGGCGCCGGTGGTCGTGACGGCGCCGCGCAGCGCCGGGACGGTCCGGCGGTGGTTGCGCGTGGCGAGCACCGCGATCGCGCAGAGCAGCAGCGTCTTGACGAGGACGGCCCGCCCGTGCGCGGTGTCCAGCAGCGCCGACGGCTCGCGCACGAGGACGTAGCCCTGAACCGCGCCGCTGAGCGCGACCGCGAGCACCGCCCAGATCGCGACGCGCGAGAACCGCTCGGCGACGGACGCGAGCCGGTCGGCGCGGTCGGCGAGCGGCAGGTCGCGCAGCGCGGCGGGCACCGCGACCGCGAGCAGCACGAGGCCGCCGACCCACACAGCCATCGCGACGACGTGCAGCAGCAGGGAGGCGAAGAGGACCCCGCGCGGCGAGATCGTCGCGGCGTGGCCGGCGAGGCTGGGCAGCAGCAGGATCCAGGCGCCGGCCAGCGCGACGACCACCGCCGCGGCACGACCGCCGGGCCCGTCGACGCGCGCGTCGACGGAGGCCGCCGGAGGCCGGACCACCGCGGACGCGGGCACCGCCGCGGCGGCGACGCCCGATCCCGACGTCGCGACCGCGACGGCCGGCGGGTCGGCGACCGGCCCGCGCAGGGCGGCAACCCGCCCCGACAGGACGCCGACGAGCACCCAGGCGCCTGCGGCGATCGTCCACACGAGGCCGAACCGCGTGCCGAGCGCGTCGCCGATTGTGCCGGGCGAGAGCGCATCCCAGAACGACGCTCCGGCGATCTCGGCACCCTGGAGGATCGCCCCGGCGGCCGCGCTCAGCGCGCCGACGACCGCACCGGCCACGACGACCCGCCGGCCACGACGACCGCCGCCGCCGAGGCCGGCCGGCCGCAGGACGAGCAGGATCACGAGCAGCGATCCGACGCCGAGCGCGATCGCGAGGTACTGCAGCGCGCGCACGACGGCGAACGCCGTGCGCGTGACCGGCCCCGACTCGGCGCCCTTCAGCGCGTCGGCGACCGACGTGCCGGTCGCCGACGCCCGACCGATCGAGAAGACGATCCCGTTGGCGATCGGGTGTCCGTCGGCGGACGTCACCCGGTAGGTGGCGGTGTAGCTGCCCTGCGGCAGGTCGCCGCGGAGCCGGACGGCGAGCCGCGTGCGGTCGCCGTCGGGGTGGAAGGGCGCGCCCGTGCCGACCCGGTCGCCGTCCGGCGCGAGCACCTGCACCGCGTCGTCGGTGCTCTGCACCGGCTCGCTGAAGCGGAACTCGACCGTCGCGGGACGCTGCGCGACGACGGTGCCGCCAACCGGGGCGCTGCCCTCGAGCTGCGCGTGCGCCGACGCCGACGCGGGGAGCGCCAGGAGGACCGCGAGCAGGAGGAGCAGCGCCCGGACGAGGCGCCGCGAGGATGGCGGGACGGGACGCACGACCGTCAGGCGCTCCGGCGACGGAGGGCGAGCGCGGTGCCGCCGAGGGCGACGACGAGCGCGGCGATCGCGAGACCCAGCGCGAGGCCGTCCCCGCCGTCGTCGTCCGCGGCCGCGGTCGGTGCGGGGGCGGGCGTCGCGACGCGGGCGTCCTCGCCCTCGCCGCCCGCGTTCTGGCGCGCGGCGC
>JALRCL010001023.1 GCA_023268575.1 Patulibacter sp. | reverse complement strand
CCGGAGCGGTAGACGTCGATCTGCAGGTCGTTCTGGTTGATCTCGACGTCGACGTCCTCGGCCTCGGGGAGCACGGCGACGGTGGCGGTGGAGGTGTGGATGCGGCCCTGCGACTCGGTGGCGGGGACGCGCTGCACGCGGTGGGTGCCGCCCTCGTACTTGAAGACGGAGTAGGCGCCGTCGCCCTTCACGGCGAAGGTGTACTTGCCGTCGGAGACCTGCAGCGGCTCGGCGGTGAACCCGCGGCGCTCGGCGTACTTCACGAGCATCCGGTAGACGTCGCCGGCCCACAGGCCGGCCTCCTCGCCCCCGGCCCCGCCCTGGATCTCGACGATGACGTCGCGCTCGTCGTAGGGGTCCGGCTCGACCATCGCCAGCCGGATCTCCTCCTCGAGCTCGCCGATCCGCTCGCGCGCGGTCTCCAGCATCTGCCGGACCTCGGCGTCGTCGTCGCCCTCCTCCAGCAGCTCCCGCGCGCCCGCGGCGTCGTCGGTCGCCCGCTCCCACTCCTGCGCGAGCTCATGGGCGTCCTTCAGGCGCGCGTACTCGCGCCCGACCTCGGCGTAGCGCTGCCGATCCCCGATGACCTCGGGGTCGACGATCTGCTGCTCGAGCTCGGCGAACCGGGCGTTGATCTGCTCGACGAGGGCCTCGATCACGGACGACCGAGGGTACTCCCGCGCGCCGAGGCGGGGACCGCGACCCGGCCGCCCCGGGCTCGACGGCGCTCGCCGAGTCTCAGGCGGCGACCTCGATGCCGGCCAGCTCGGCGTCGTTGGCGTCCCGGGGGTCCTCCCGGTCGAGCACCGCCTGCAGCGCCGCGATCGCGACCGCCAGCTGGTGGGCGTCGGGCACGCGGGTCGTCATCCGCTGGAGCTGCAGGCCCGGCCACATGATCACCCGGACGAGCGCGTTGGCGCGGTGGCGCCCGGCGTACTTGATCGCCTCGAACGACAGGCCGACGATGAGCGGTAGGCCGGCGAGGCGCACGAGCATCATCTGCCACCAGTCCAGGAGCCCGAGCGGCGAGTAGACCGCGACCGCCACGAGCATCACGATGAGCATGAAGCTCGTGCCGCACCGCGGGTGCAGGCGGCTGAAGCGCGACGCGTTCTCCGGCGTCAGGGGCAGCCCGGCCTCGTAGCAGGCGATCGTCTGGTGCTCGGCGCCGTGGTACTGGAAGACGCGCCGGATCTCCGCCGAGCGGCTCACGAGGAGGAGGTAGCCGACGAAGAGGACGATCCGCACGATCGCCTCGATGAGATGCTGGATGAAGGAGAGGAGCCCGCCCTCGACGCCAAGCGACGTGAGGAGGCCGGAGAGGATCGTGCTCGTCGCGCCCTGGGCGACGAGGAGCGGCAGCAGGACGAAGAGGCCGATCGCAAGGCCCATCGTGAAGAGGAGCGTGACGGCGATCGTGCCGCCGCCCATCGCGACCCCCTCCCCCGCGGCGGCGAGGGAGCCGGAGCGCATGAGCCAGCGCGTGCCGATGACGAGCGTCTCGTAGAGCACGACGACGCCACGGAAGAACGGGGCCGCGGCGAAGCGGTTCCGGTGGAGGATGCTGTTCAGGCGCTCCTGGGTGGCGAAGATCCGCCCGTCCGGTCCGCGCACGGCGACGCCGATCGCGTCCTTGCCGCG
>JALRCL010001009.1 GCA_023268575.1 Patulibacter sp. | reverse complement strand
GTCGTCGTGCGCGGCCGGCGGCCGGGGGAGGCGGCCGCATGAGCGAGGAGCGCCCCGCCGTGACGATCACGCCCTACCGCGACGGGCCGCTGATCGTCCGTGGCCCGATCGTCCTGCTCGACCAGGAGGGCGAGGAGATCGACCCGGGTCGCTCGCCCGTCGCGCTCTGCCGCTGCGGGCGCTCGCGGATCCGTCCGTTCTGCGACGGGACCCACGCCACGACGCGCTTCCGCGCGCCGAGCGGCCGGGAGGACCGGTAGCCGCGCGCCCCGGGGGCGAGCGCTGAGGCAGACGGCGGCGAACGGCACCATCGACGCGATCGACGACGGGATGCGGGCCGGCGTCGCCGGGCTCCGCCGTCGGTGCACGCGGGTCGCCCCGCGGTCCGCCACGGGCGACACGGCGCCGCGCTCTCGCTCACCGGTCAGACGCCGCTGCGTGCGCCGATGCCGGTGCGCAGCTCCTGCCACCGACCGCCCGCGGCCTCCAGCGGCGGCGTGTCGCCCGTGGCTCCGGCGTTGATCCCCGACAGGACCTCGGCGAGGGCCGTCGGGCCGTCGTGCTGCGGTGCCCAGCCGAGCCCCCGGAGCCGGTTGGTGTCCAGCAGCGGGGCGGCGTAGGCGAGGTCGGCCCAGCCGGGCGGCGTCGGCTGCAGCCGCGCGCGCCAGGTGAGGCCCGCGATCGTCCGCAGCACCCGCCGGCCCGGGATCGGGAGCGGCACGCCGCCGAGGATCCCCGCGAGCCGTCGGGCGCCGATCGCGGGATCGGCCGCGACGTTGTAGGCGCCGGCGGCGGACTCGTCGAGCGTCACGCGGCGGTAGGCGTCGGCGACGTCGTCGGCGTGGACGACCTGGAACCAGAGACCGAGCGGGACCGGGGCGATCGGGGTGCGCCCCGGCGCGATCAGTGGGCTCGGCAGCAGCGGCCCGAAGAAGTAGCGCCGCAGCTCCTCGGCGGCGGAGCGCTGCACGATCGGGGCGGGGCGCAGGCGGACCGTCCGGACGCCGGCGTGCTCGCGCTCGAACGCGTCGACGAGCTCCTCCGCGCGGACCTTGTCGCGCGAGTAGAACGACGAGGCGACCGCGCGGCGCGGCCACCCTTCCGTGACGCGATCGCGCGAGCGCCTCGCCGGCGCGTAGACCGCGACGGAGGAGGCGTGCACGAGGGTCCCCACGCCGGCGCGGGCGACGGCGTCGAGCACGCGCTCGGTGCCGGCGAGGTCGATCCCCGCGGTCGTCGCGCGGTCGCGCGAGGGCTGGATCGCCCACGCGAGGTGCACGACGGCGTCCGCGCCGGTGAAGAGCGGTCGCAGGTCGGTCTCGCGCACGTCGCCGGCGATCCAGGCGGTCTTGCCGCCGTCCCCGCCCGACGGCAGGCGCCGCGCGATGCCGACCACCTCGTCCACGTCGGGGTCGCGCTCGAGCGCCCGCACGAGGGCCGACCCGACGTTGCCGGTCGCTCCGGTGACCACGATCCGCATGGGGCGGTGCTTCCCCTCGCGCGGACGCGCCAAACGCGCGCCCGCGAGGCGGTTCCGACGGTCGGGTGCGTGGTTGCGCGGGGCCTCCGGGCGCGCTACCTTCGATGGAGTGCCGACGGCCCTGACGGGCGGCCCACGGCTCGCGATTCGCCTGCGGATCGGGAGCGGACGCCGCCCGACGGACGCATTCGCGTAGGGCGACGGCATCACGCAAGAGGTGGTTTCCCCTTCCTGGGCGGTGCGCTGCGTCGCATCCCCGTCGGGCTTCCCCCGTTCGCTTTCCCGAACAGGAGGACCCAGTGTCCACCCACCAGCACGACATGGCGCTCCTGCGCCGCTACCGCGAGCACGACGACGAGGCCGCTCGCGAGAAGCTCGTCCAGCGAGCGATGCCCCTCGTCCGGTCCTGTGCCCGCCGCTA
>JALRCL010001005.1 GCA_023268575.1 Patulibacter sp. | reverse complement strand
CCGTCGACGACGAGCGGCGAGAGCGGCTCCAGCGCATCGGCGACCGGGCTGCGACCCGGCGCCGGCGGATCGGCGTGGAGGACGTCGAGGATCACGGATCGGGCTCCTGGGGTCAGGCGGCGGCGCGGACGCCGTCGGGGTCGTAGGGGGCCCGCAGGCTGACGGTCGCGGTGAGCGTCGCCTCGCCGTCGCGCACGTCGAACGTCGCGCCGGCCGTCGCGACCTCCGGCGGCACCCAGGCGAGGCCCACGCAGCCGCCGAGCGACGGCGACGGCCGGGAGCTCGTCACGCGACCGACGGCGCGCCCGCCGGCGACGACGACCGCGCCCTCGCGCGGGCCCTGGCCCTCGCAGCGGAACCCGACGAGCCGCTCGCGGGGAGCCTCGCCGGCGAGGTGGCGCAGCGCCGGCGAGCCGACGAAGGGGCGGCCCTCGTCCAGGCGGACCGCCCAGCCGAGGCCGGCGGCGGCCGGCGTGCTCTCCGCGTCGGTGTCCTGACCGACGATCGGGTGCAGCTTCTCGAGGCGCAGCGTCCGCTGCGCCTCGATCCCGACCGGCCGCGCGCCGCCGGCGAGCACGGCGTCCCAGACCTGGCGGGCGTGGGTGGCCGGCAGGTGCAGCTCGTAGGCGACCTCGCCGACGAAGCCGACGCGCATCGCCGAGCAGGGCACGCCGGCGACGACGATCCGCTGGGCCGTGAGGTGCGGGAAGGCGTCGTTGGAGAGGTCCGCGTCGGTCAGGAGCGCCAGGCGGCGGCGGGCGCGCGGCCCGGCGACGGTGATCGCCGCGAGCGTCGCGGTGAGGTCGGTGATCCGCACGTCGAGGCCGTGGGCCTCCCGCCACCACCCGAGGCGGCGCAGCACGCCGGCCACCCCGCTGGAGGTCGTCGTGACGTAGTACGTGTCCTCGGCGACGCGGCAGACGGTCCCGTCGTCGGTGATCCGACCGCGGTCGTCGACCATGACCCCGTACCGCAGGCGGCCGAGCGGCGCGTCGGACATCGCGCGGGTGTAGTGGGCGTCGAGCAGCGCGCCGGCGTCCGGGCCGCGGACGAGCAGCTTGCCGAGGGTCGAGACGTCGATCGCGCCGACGCGCTCGCGCACCGCGCGGACCTCGGCCTCGACGTCGCCGTAGGACTCCGGGCGCCGCCAGTCGCCGACCCACGTCTCGATCCCACCGGCCGCGCGGTGGCTGCCGTCGAGCGCCGAGCGGCGCGCCGGCTCGTGCGGCCGCCCGGCCAGCACGCCCATCTCGACCGGGATCCAGGGCGGGCGAGCGGTCGTCATCCCGACCGACGCGAGCTCCTGGCCGGTCGCCTCGGCGAGGGCCCGGATCGACGCGAGGTGCGAGATCCGCCCCTGGGACGGCCCCATGGTGACCGTCGTGTACCGCTTGCTCAGCTGGATCCCGTCGAAGCCCTCGGCGGCGGCGTAGGCGACGTCCTTCGCGGTGACGTCCTCGTCGAGGTCGACGAACGCCTTGCGTTGATCGCCGTCGTGGGCGACCGCCGGCGGGGCGGCGACCGGCGACGGCTCGTGCGCGGCCAGCAGCGCGGCCTCCGCGGCGGACCGCTCCTCGTCGACCTCGTGGCCGAGGGCGCGCAGGGCCCCGTCCGCGGCGACCGCGCCGGACGGGCCGGCCACGCCGTCGTGGCCGCCGACGATCCCGGCGGCGTGCACGCCGGCCGGCAGGTCGCCCGGCAGGAAGCGACCGGTCGCGACGTCGAAGCGCCCCGTCGCGCCGCTCTGGAGGAGCAGCGACGAGCTCGGCATGACCGGCCCGGACACCACGAGCACGTCGCAGGCGATCTCGTGCCGTCCGGCGTCCTGCGCACGGCCGTCCCGCCCGACCGGGGCGACGACCACGCGCTCGACCTGCCGGCGGCCGGCCGCGCGCACGACGGTCGCGTCGGGGAAGCACGGGATCCCCGCGGCCTGGGCCCGCGCGAGCTGCTCCCCGGCCGGGCGCAGGTCCGCGATCCCGACGACCGGCACCCCGGCGGCGTGCAGCGCGAGCGCGGTCGCGATGCCGTGATCGCCGGTCGTCGCGACGACGCAGCGCCGGCCGATCGCCACGGCGTAGAGCTCGACGAGCCGCAGCGCGCCCGAGCCGGTGAGGATCCCCGGCAGGTCGTTGCCGGGGAAGACAAGCGGCTGCTCGATGCCGCCGGTGGCGGCGACGTGCTGCTCGGCGCGGACGAGGTGCAGGGTGTCCCCCTGCGCGATCGGGACGAGCCCGTCGTAGAAGCCGAGCGCCGCGGCGCCGCTGAGGACCTCCACCCCGGCCGCACGGGCCTCGGCGGCGAGGCGGCGCGCCTCCTCGTGGGCACCGGAGACGAGCAGGTGGCCGCCCGGCTCGACGTCGTCGTCGCAGAGCACGACGTCCGCGCCGCCGCGCGCGGCCCGGATCGCCGCGTGGAGCCCCGCTTCGCCGCCGCCGATGACGAGCACGTCGCAGCGGCGGTGCCGGTGCTCGGTGCGCCACGCGCGCTCCGGCTGCGGGCTCGGCACCCGGCCGAGGCCGGACGCGCGGCGCAGCAGGCGCTCGTAGGTCGGCCAGAGCCGGCGCGGCCGGCGGAAGGTCTTGTAGTAGAAGCCCGGCGGCGTGAACGGGCCGCCGAGCTTGTCGACGATCCGCAGGGCGTCGCGCTCCAGCCGCGGCCAGGCGTTCTGCGAGCGAACGTCGAGGCCGGCGGCGACGACCTCCGTCCCGGCGCGGACGCTCGGGCGCCCGTCGACGGTCACGAGCGCCCCGGAGTCGTGCCCGGCGGCGGTGAGCTCGCCCCGGCGGCGGTGGTACTTGAAGCTCCGGGAGAGGGTGCGGCGACCCTGGACGAGCAGCGCCGAGCTGATCGTGTCGCCGGCGAGGGCGGAGACCGGCGCGCCGTCGAAGTCGAAGCGCAGCGTCGTCGCGCGATCGATCCGCTCGGCGGGTCGGCGGGGCAGGCGGCCGGTCATGCCGCGTCCCGCGGGCCGAGCTCGCCGACGAGGCCGGTGCGATGGACCTCGTTCGTCCGCGTGTCGCGGTCGGCCACGAACCAGCGCCCGCAGCCGGCGCGGTGCTGCCACCACTCGCGCTGGACGCCGGCGACGTTCCGGCGCAGGTGGATCGCGCGGTGCAGCGCGCGGTGCGCCATCCCGTCGTCGAGGTCCGGGGTCTGCTCGCCGCGGAAGGCGAACTCGCCGACCGGCCGGGCGCCGCAGTGCGGGCACGCCAGGAGGAACGACATCAGCGCTCGCCCCGCCCGTGGCAGACCGCGAGGAGGCGCTCGGCGTCGCGGCCGACCGCGGCGACCGCGGTCTCGGGCGCGGCGGTGGCCAGGGTGCGCCAGAGCGCCGCGGCGGTGGCCGCCGGGACCTGCACGAGGAACCGCTCCCGCGAGAGCCGCAGCACGAGCGCGCGCGGCCGACCGGCCCGGACGCGCACGAGCCCGTCGGGTGCCGGCCCGGCGAGGTGCCCCGTGGTGCGCAGCAGGCGCTCGGCCAGCGGCCCGAGCACCCAGAGCGCGACGTGCTCGGCGGTGAGGTCCATCGTGCTGAGCCCGACGGGCCCGGGGCGTCCGCCGCGCGGATCGAGGACCAGCAC
>JALRCL010000988.1 GCA_023268575.1 Patulibacter sp. | reverse complement strand
GCCGGAGCCCGACGGGCCGAGCAGCGCCGTCAGCGACCCGCTCGGGATCGTCAGGTCGATGTCGCGCAGCGCGTGGTAGTCGCCGTAGTGCTTCTGCAGGCCGCTGACCGCGATCTCGTGCGAGCCCGACGCGATCGCCGTGGAGCCCTCGACGAGGCCGTGCAGATCCGCGGCGCTCGGGGCGGAGCCGTCGGTCGCCCGCGGCACGTTCTGGTCGGTCATGCGGCATGCCTCTTGCGGTCGAGGACGGTCATCAGCAGCAGGGTCAGGATGGCCAGGGCCATGAGCAGCGTCGACGCCGCGTAGGCCCCGAAGGTGTTGTGGTCGTCGATGTAGCGGGCGTGGACGAGCAGCGTCAGCGTCTGGGACTCCCCCGCGACGCCGGCCGAGACCATGATCACCGCCCCGAACTCGCCGAGCGCGCGCGCGACGGTCAGCACCACGCCGTAGGTCAGGCCCCAGCGGATCGCCGGCAGGGTGATCCGCCAGAACGTCTGCCACCGCGTCGCGCCGAGCGTCGCGGCCGCCTGCTCCTGCTCCTCGCCGATCTCGCGCAGGACCGGCTCGACCTCGCGCACGACGAACGGCAGGGTCACGAAGATCGTCGCGAGGACCATGCCCGGCAGGGCGAAGATCACCTTGAAGCCGGTGTCCTCCACGAAGCCGAACCAACCGTCGGCACCCCAGAGGAGGATGAGCGACACGCCGACGACGATCGGCGAGACCGCGAACGGCAGGTCGACGATCGCCTGCACCACCCCGCGCCCGCGGAAGCGCCCGCGGACGAGCGCCAGGGCCGTGACGATGCCGAAGACGACGTTCACCGGCACGACGATCGCGATGATGAGCAGCGAGAGCTGCAGCGCGGAGATCGCCGCGGGCGTCGTGATCGACGACCAGAAGGCGCCGAAGCCGTCCTCGAACGTCCGGTAGAGGATCAGGACGATCGGCAGCAGCACGAGGATGCCGAGGTACGTCAGCGCGATGGTGCGCAGCGTCAGGGTCGTCCGGCGTCCGGGACCCACGCGGGAACCGACGCGGTCGGGGACGGCGCTCATCGGGCGGCCTCCTCGCGCTTCGTGGCGCGGCTGCTGACGACCCGCAGCAGGAACAGGACCGAGAAGGCGATCACGAGCAGGGCGAAGGACACCGCGGCGGCGTTCACCACCCGGTCGATCTCGATCTGCTTCTGGATGTACTGCGAGGCGACCTCGGTCTTGCGCGGCACGCCGCCGCCGATGAGGACGACGGAGCCGTACTCGCCGATCGCGCGGGTGAACGCGAGGCCGGTGCCGGTGAGGATCGCCGGCAGGAGCGCCGGGAGGATGATCCGGCGGAAGGTCGTGGCCGAGCTCGCGCCGAGCGACGCTGCGGCCTCCTCGACCTCCTTGTCGAGCTCCAGCAGCACCGGCTGGACGGCGCGCACGACGAACGGCAGCGTCACGAACAGCAGCGCGATGACGAGCGCCGGCCGGGTCGCGTTGAGCTGCACGTCGAACGGGCTCTGCGGCCCGTAGAGCGACAGCAGCACCATCGACGCGACGATCGTCGGCAGCGCGAACGGCAGGTCGATCAGGGCGTTGACCAAGCTCTTGCCCGGGAACTCGTCACGCACGAGCACCCACGCGACGAGGGTGCCGAGCACCACGTTGATGAGCGCGACCACCAGCGAGACGCCGAG
>JALRCL010000979.1 GCA_023268575.1 Patulibacter sp. | reverse complement strand
CTCGTCGTGCTGACGCTGTTGCGCGACCACGGCGCGCTGACGCAGCGCGCGATCGCCGACGCGGTCCGGCTGGATCCGAGCACGCTCGTGGGCCTGCTGAACGACCTCGAGCAGCGCGGTCTGGTGGCGCGCCGGCGCGATCCCGCCGACCGGCGCCGGCACATCGTCGAGCTCGAGCCCGGCGGCCGCGAGCAGCTCGACCGGATCGAGGAGCGCCTGGCCGGCGTCGAGGACCGGGTCCTCGGGGCGCTCGACCCCCAGGAGCGGGCCGTCCTGCACGGGCTGCTCGTGCGCGCGGCCGGCGGTCAGCTGCCGGAGGGCGCCTGCGCCGGGGCCGCGGACTCGTGTACCGAGCCCGACGACGGCGCCTGCGACGCGCCGCTCTGCTGAGCGCCGGCCCGGCTGGCTCCCCCGGCCCTGCTGGACCGGCCCTGGGTGCGGCGACGTGCCGCCCGCGCGGGGGCCGTCGACGGGGTCCGGCGACGGGGTCCGTCGACGGGCGTGGGCCGGCGTCAGGCGGTCGCGGCCGTGCCGGCCGTGTGCTCGGCGATCGCGTCGACGAGCGTGCCCCACAGCGGCCGGGGGCGGTCGTGGCCCATGTCCTCGAGCAGCAGCAGGCGCGCGCCCGGGACGAGCTCGGCCGTGCGGCGCCCGCCGCTCGGATCGATGAGCACGTCGTCGAGCCCGTGGATCACGAGGGTCGGCACGTCGAGCGCGCGCAGCGCGTCGGCCCGCGGCTCGGCCAGCACGATCGCGCCGAGCTGCCGCGGCACGCCCGCCGGGTAGTACGCGCGGTCCCAGCTCGCGCCGGCGAGCTCCCGGATCGCCTCGCGGTCCCCGTACCGGCGCGACGCCCACAGCAGCTCGCGCTCCGAGGCCGTGACGTAGCCCTCGCGGTCGGCCGGCTTCGGCGTCAGCAGCAGCTCCTGTGCCTCCGGGGAGGCCTGGCCGTACTCCGGCTCGCCGGTCGTCGACATCATCGACGTGAGCGACAGGACGGCGTCGGGAAACTCGATCGCCATCGTCTGGGCGATCATTCCGCCCATCGACGCGCCGACGACGTGCGCGCGGTCGATGTCGAGCGCGCGCAGCAGGCCGATGCCGTCGGCGGCGAGGTCCCGCAGTCGGTACGGGATCATCGCCTCGGCCGTCGCGCGGTCGCCGGCGGTGAGCGCGCCGATGAACGCCCCGAGGTCGACCGGGTGGTCGTCGAGCCGGGTGGAGAGCCCCGAGTCCCGATTGTCGTAGCGGATGACGAAGCGGCCGCGGTCGGCGAGCAGGCGGCAGAACTCGTCGTGCCAGGCGATCATCTGCGCGCCGAACCCCATGACGAGCAGCACGGGCGGGTCGGCGGGATCGCCGAAGGTGTCGTGGGCGAGCTCGATCTCGCGGGAGATGCGGACGGTGGGCACGGGGGGCGCTCCGGTGTGGGGAGGGCGGGCCGGCGGATCGTGACACCAGGGGAGGCGGTTCGCCGCCTGCCGGTCGGTGGCCGCGCCGAGGTCATCGCGGAACGTCCTTGACATTCACAGCGACGGCGCGCAAAATCTCAGTCATACAGACGCAGATCTGTGCAGGATCGTCGAACACCCTCGACCATCCGGCACCCGTGCGTCACGCTGCCGGTGCGCCCTCGACGGCGACGTGCAGCGCCCGTCTCCGTCCCGAACCGAGGTCCGATGCAACCCGACCGCTTCACCATCAAGATGCAGGAGGCGCTCTCCGAGGCCGGGCAGCTGGCCGAGCGTCGCCGCAATCCCCAGATCACGCCCGAGCACCTGCTGCTGGCGCTCCTCGACCAGGAGGGCGGCCTCGTCGCCGGCGTCCTGCAGAAGCTCGGCGTCCCGATCGAGCAGGTCCGCCGTCCCGTCGACGCGGCCCTCGAGGGGCTGCCCACGACGACCGGCGGCGGTCAGGCCGCCGGGCCGTCCTCCGAGCTCGTCGCCGTCCTGCGCGGCGCCGAGGAGCAGATGCGCGGCCTCGGCGACGAGTACCTCTCGACCGAGCACGCGCTCCTCGCGGTCGCCGGCCACGACTCGAAGGCCGGGGACGCCCTGCGCGCCGCCGGCGCCACGCCGGAGGCGCTCGCCGCGGCCGTCGGCGACGTCCGCGGCGGCCACAAGGTCACCGACCAGAGCCCCGAGGACAAGCTCGAGGCGCTGAAGCGCTACGGCCAGGACCTCACGGCGGCCGCCCGCGAGGGCCGGCTGGACCCGGTGATCGGACGCGACGAGGAGATCCGCCGGGTCATCCAGGTCCTGAGCCGCCGGCGCAAGAACAACCCGGTGCTCATCGGCGAGCCCGGCGTCGGCAAGACGACGGTCGTCGAGGGCCTCGCCCAGGACATCGTCAAGGGCGACGTCCCCGAGACGCTCAAGGACAAGCAGATCTACACGCTCGACCTCGGCGC
>JALRCL010000960.1 GCA_023268575.1 Patulibacter sp. | reverse complement strand
GGCGCTGCGGGCGAGCGATCGCACGCTCCGGCAGGCGGCGGCCGCCGAGGCGCCGACGGTCGAGCTGCTGCGGACGGTCCGGCCCGTCCTGCCGCGGATCGCCGACCTGGCGACCACCCCCTCGCCGATCCTGCGCGAGCTCGCGCCGCGGCACTGCGACCTGCACAGCATGCTCGCCAACTGGGCGGACTCGATGGCCTACGGCAACGACCAGGGCAACTACCTGCGGCTGTCGGTCTTCCTCAACCTCGAGTCGATCGGCGGGCAGACGGAGGACTTCCGCCTGCCGGGCACGCGCGGCAACGCGTATCCGGCGCCGTGCACCGCGGGCGAGGAGGACGAGCGATGAGCGGGTGGCTGCGCGGGCGCTTCCAGGTGGTGCCGGGCCGCCACCGGCCGCGGCCGCTGCGCAACGGCACGATCCTGCTGGCGATCGTCGCGCTCGTCCTCTACAGCGGCTTCACGAAGCACGTGCCGCTCAGCGGACGCGGCGGCACGACGGTGACCGCGGACGTCGCGCGGCTGGCGAACGTCCGGGTCGGGACGAACGTCCGCGTCCACGGGGTCAACGTCGGACGGGTCGAGCGGGTCGGCCGGGCCCCCGACGGACGCGGTGCCCGCATCGTGATGCGGCTGGACGGCGACCAGGACGTCCGGCCGCGCGCCGACGCCCGCGCGTCGATCTGGTGGCGCACCCTGCTGGGCCGCAACATGTACGTCGACCTCGACCCGGGATCGCCGAGCGCGCCGCCGCTGGTGGGCGCGATCCCGCGGTCCCGGACCCGCACGCAGGTCGAGCTCGACGAGGTCGTCCAGGCGCTCGACGGCGACGCCCGCCGGTCGACGCGCACCGCGCTGGCCGAGACGGCCCGCGGGACCGGCGACCCCCAGGCGATCGGCCGGGCGATCGACGCGGCCGGCCCCGCCGCGGACGCGCTCCGGCGCGGCCTGCCGGGGGTGCGGGGGACGCGCCCCGGCGATCTGTCGACGCTCGTGGCGCAGTGGCGGCTGACCGCCGCGCGCCTGGCGCGCAGCCGCGCCGATCTCGCCGCGCTCGTCGATCGCGGCTCGGTCGCGCTCGGGGTCGGCGCTGCCCGGTCCGCGGAGCTCGGGTCGGCGCTCGAGCAGGCGCCGGCGGCGCTGCGGCGGCTCCACGCCGGGGCGCGCCGCCTGCGCACGACGCTCGACGAGCTGGATCCGGTGGCGCGGGCCGCGCGCCCCGGCGTCCGCGCGCTGCCGGCGACGACCGCCGCCGCGCGTCCGGCGCTGCGGGCGCTCGACCGGACCCTCGACGACGCGGCGCCCCTGCTGCGCGACCTCCGGCCCGCGGTCCGGTCGCTGGCGCGCACCGCGACGGTCGCCCGCCCGCTCGTGCGCGAGCTGCAGCCGACCCTGGACCGGACGGACCAGCACCTGCTCCCGTGGCTCGTCCAGCGCGACCCGGTCACCCGGCGACGCAACGTCGACATGGTCGGCCCGACGTTCGCCGGGGTCGACAGCGCCACCGCGCAGTTCGACGTCCTGGGCAACGTCGTGCGCTTCTCCCCGCAGCCGGGCGAGCGGCCCACCACGATCCTGCCCTGCACGACCTTCCTCACCGACCCGACCCAGCAGCAGAAGCTCGACTGCAACGTGCTGCTGCGGACGCTCGAGGCGGCCTTCGGGGCCGGCGGCGTCGGCGCCGGGGCGCGCACGGCCGGCGGCCGCGCCGCGCCCGCCCCGCGCCCCGCTCGTGGACGCGGGTCGGACGCCCGACCGGCCGCCGCCCCGCCGGCGCCGCCCCGCGGGCGCGCGGACGACGCGCGCCCGTCGTTCCTCGCCGCGCCGCGCCTGCCGCGCGCCCTCCTGGAAGGCCTCGACCGATGAGCATCAAGCGCGACCG
>JALRCL010000942.1 GCA_023268575.1 Patulibacter sp. | reverse complement strand
GGGTCGCGGACCTCCCCCAGCCGCCCGACGGCGTAGCCCGACAGCACGAACGCCAGCGACGTGATGCCGACCGGCTGACCGGCCACGAGGTCGAGCAGGAGGCCCAGGCCGAAGCCGAGGCTCGCGCCCCAGATCGGGCCGCAGAGCAGCGAGACCATGAGCAGCGTGAGGATCGCCACGTCGGGCTGCATCCCCAGGATCGTGATCCGGCTGAAGAGGACGAGCTGCAGGAGCCCCGCGAGCAGCCCGAGGAGGCCGATCCGCAGCGGCGCAGCGGGTCCGAGGATCGCGTGGTCGAGGACCCGCACGCCGCCGACCCGCCCGAAGCGCCGGCGCGGCGACCGCCGCGACCGGGTCACCGTCGGCCGCGGGCTCACGGACTGCGGTCCCCCGCGCCGGTGAGGACCTGGACGCTCTGCAGCGACCGGAGGTCCACGAACGGCCGGAGATGCACCACCTGGTCGTCCGAGCCGGCGCCGCTGACGCGCGTGACGCGGCCGATCGGCAGGTCCGGCGGGGCGATCGAGCGCAGCTCGCGAGCGCCCGGGACGGTGCCCGAGGTCACGACGCGGGTCCCGTTGCGGACCTGCGTCGAGCCCGGGACGTAGAGCAGCTCCAGGTCGGAGGTCGTCCCGGCGCCGGCGCCCTGGAGGATCCCGAAGTCGCGACCGCCCTCGAGCTTCGCGCCGACCTTCACCGAGTTGTCGGGGAGCAGCGAGACGATCGCCTGACCCGCCTGGGTCGAGGTGACGAAGCCCACGAGCCCTGCCTCGTCGTCGTCGGCGGAGAGCACGGGGTCGCCGTCGGCGACGCCGGCGCTCGCGCCCTTGTCGATCCGGATCGTCGAGGCCCACGCCGTCGGCGACTGGGCGATGACCTCGGCACCGACCCGCGTGCCGGCCTGCTGCAGGCGCAGGCGGCTGAGCAGCCCGAGCTGGCGGCGCAGGCCGTCGTTCTCCCTCGCGGCCGCCGCCAGGCGGGCACGCTCCTGGCGCAGCTGGCCGACCTCGCGCCGCAGGTCGCGGTTCTCCTTCGTCGCGTCGGCGGTGTCGCCGACCCAGCCGACGAGGTCGCGGACCGGCTTGGCGATCTTCGACGCGCCGTCCACGAGCGGCCCCGCCGCGCCGCCGGTGGTGCCGCCGCTCGCCGAGCCGAAGGCCGCGGTGAGCAGCACGAGCGACACGAGGACGAGCGCGGCGAGGACCAGGCGGCGACGGCGGCGTGCGGACGGGTCGATCACGGGAGGGCGCGGAGCGGGTACGGGGCCGGGCGGCGCACGGGCGGCGTCGTCGGGCGGTGCAGCGGTGGTGGACCTAGTAGCGGCGGCGCCGGTTGCGCGAGTGCCCGCGGTTCATCCGGTGGATGACCTCGAACTCCTCGAGCGAGCGCCCCGACCCGACCGCGACGCAGGTCAGCGGGGACTCTGCCAGGTGCGCGGGCATCTGCGTCTCCTCGCGGAGCCGCTCGTCGAGGCCCCGCAGCAGGGAGCCGCCACCGGCGAGCATGATGCCGCGATCCATGATGTCGGAGGAGAGCTCCGGCGGCGTGCGGTCCAGCGTCTCCTTGACGGCGTCGATGATCGTCGACATCGGCTCCTCGAGGGCCTGACGGACCTCCTCGGAGGTGATGACGACGGTCTTCGGCAGGCCCGAGACCATGTCGCGACCGCGGATCTCCGTCTGGACCTCCTCGGCCATCGGGTAGGCCGAGCCGATCTCGAGCTTCACGTCCTCGGCCATCTGGGTGCCGATGAGGAGCTTGTACTCGCGCTTGGCGTAGGCGACGATCGCCTCGTCGAACTCGTCGCCGCCGACGCGGACGGACTGCGAGACGACGATGCCGCCGAGCGAGATCACCGCGACCTCGCTCGTGCCGCCGCCGATGTCGACGACCATCGAGCCGGTCGGCTCGGCGACGGGCAGCCCGGCGCCGATCGCGGCGGCCATCGGCTCCTCGATGAGGTACGCCTGGCGCGCCCCGGCGGAGATCGAGGCCTCCTCGACCGCGCGCTTCTCCACGCCGGTGACGCCCGAGGGCACGCAGACGACGACGCGCGGATGCGCGAAGCGGTGCTGGTGCACCTTCTGGATGAAGTGGCGGAGCATCTGCTCGGTGACGTCGAAGTCGGCGATGACGCCGTCTTTCATGGGGCGGATGGCGACGATCGAACCGGGCGTGCGACCGAGCATCTCCTTCGCCTCGCGGCCGACGGCGAGCACCCGGCGAAC
>JALRCL010000940.1 GCA_023268575.1 Patulibacter sp. | reverse complement strand
GAACGGGAGATCCGCGATGCTCGCGATGCCCTCGCCGATCGCCTGGGCGAGGCGGTCGAGCTCACGCCGCTCTACGGACGCCTCTCCGCCGAGGAGCAGCACCGCGTGTTCGCGCCGCACGATCGGCGCAGGGTCGTCCTGGCGACGAACGTCGCCGAGACGTCGCTCACCGTCCCCGGCATCACGTACGTCGTGGACGCCGGCACCGCGCGGATCAGCCGCTACAGCGCGAGGCTGAAGGTCCAGCGGCTGCCGATCGAGCCGATCTCCCAGGCCTCGGCGAACCAGCGGACGGGCCGCTGCGGCCGCGTCTCGGACGGCATCTGCGTGCGGCTCTACTCCGAGCGCGACTTCGCGGCCCGCCCCGAGTTCACCGACCCCGAGATCCTGCGGACGAACCTCGCGTCGGTGATCCTCCAGATGGCCGCGCTCGAGCTCGGCGCCGTCGAGGCGTTCCCGTTCGTCGAGCCGCCCGACGCCCGCCAGGTCCGCGACGGCGTCCTGCTGCTCGAGGAGCTCGGCGCGCTGCGCGAGGGTCGGCTGACCCCGCTGGGCCGCCGCATCGCCGCGCTCCCGGTCGATCCGCGGATGGCGCGGATGATCGTCGCCGGCCACGAGCAGGGCTGCACGGACGAGCTGCTCGTCATCGCCGCGGCGCTGTCGATCCAGGATCCGCGCGAGCGCCCGGTCGAGGAGCAGCAGAGCGCCGACCAGGCGCACGCGCGCTTCCGCGACGAGCGCTCGGACTTCCTCGCCTACCTCCACCTGTGGCGGTACCTCCGCGGGCTGCAGAGCGACCTCTCCGGCAGCCAGTTCCGCAAGCGCCTCAAGCGCGAGCACCTGCACTACCTGCGCATCCGGGAGTGGCAGGACCTCGTCGGGCAGCTGCGCCAGGCCGCCAAGCAGGTCGGCATCACCGTTCCCCGGGGCGAGCGCGCGGACGAGCGCGACCGGGGCAGCGTCGGCGCCGGCGCGCCGCGGGTGGCCCGGCGCGGCGACGACCGCGGCCGGGGGGCCCGGTCCGCGGACGCGGAGCGGCCCGGAGCCGGCGGGCCGCGCGCCGGCGAGCTGGCCGAGGGCATCGACGACGCGGAGTCCGAGCGGATCCACGCCGCGCTCCTGCCGGGGCTCCTGTCGCACGTCGGCCTGCGCGAGACGCCCACCGAGAAGCCCCGCCCCGGGCAGAAGCCGGGCCGCGACCGCCGCGGCCGGCGGGTCGCCGTCGAGTTCCAGGGCGCGCGCAACAGCCGCTTCCAGCTCTTCCCCGGGTCGGCGCTGGCCCGGAAGCCACCGACGTGGGTCGTCGTGGCCGAGCTCGTCGAGACGTCGCGCCTCTTCGGTCGCACCGCGGCGAAGGTCGAGCCGCGCTGGATCGAGCCGCTCGCCGAGCACCTGCTGAAGCGCACGTACTCCGAGCCGCGCTGGGATCGCCAGCGGGGCGCGGTCGTCGCCACGGAGCGGGCGCTGCTCTACGGCCTGCCCGTCGTCGCCGGCCGCGCCGTGCCCTACGGGAAGCTCGACCCGGTCGTCGCCCGCGAGATCTTCCTGCGGACCGCGCTCGTGGAGGGCGACTGGGACGGCGGCCGACGAGGCGGCGCGGAGATCCTCGCCGAGAACGCGAAGCGGGTCGCCGAGGTCGAGGCCCTCGAGGAGCGCCAGCGGCGCCGCGACCTGCTCGTCGACGACGAGGTCCTCTACGCGTTCCTCGACGCGCGACTGCCCGACCACGTCGTCGGAGGCGTCGAGTTCGACCGCTGGTGGCGCGACGCCCGGCGCGAGGATCCCGAGCTGCTGACCTACCCGCGGGAGCTCCTCCTGCGGCAGGAGGCGGCCGCGCCGTCCGGCCACGAGGACGCGCGGCTCCGCCCGGCGGCGTGGAAGCAGGGCGAGCTCACCCTGCCGCTGAGCTACCGCTTCGAGCCCGGCAGCGACCACGACGGCGTCACCGTCCACGTCCCGCTGACCGCGCTGCCACAGCTGCGGCCGATCGGGTTCGAGTGGCTCGTGCCGGGCTTCCGCGCGGAGCTCGTCGAGGCGCTCCTGCGCGGGCTCCCGAAGGAGCTGCGCCGCGAGCTCGTCCCGATCCCGGAGACCGCCGCGGCCCTGCTGGAGCGGATGACGCCGCGCGCGGCGCCACTCCCGACGGCGATGGCGCGCGAGCTGCAGGAGCTGCGGCGGGTGCGCGTCTCCCCCGGCGACTTCGACCTCACCGCCCTACCGGGGCACCTGCGGATGACGTTCCGGGTCGAGGCGCCCGACGCCGGACCGGACGATCCGCCGCTGGCCGAGGGCCACGACCTGCTGGCGCTGCGCGAGCGGCTCACGCCGCGACTGCGGGCCGCGCTGGCCGCCGCGACGCCGAGCCTCGAGCGCGACGGGCTGACGAGCTGGTCCGTCGGCGACCTGCCGCGGACGGTCGAGCTGCCGGGCACCGGCGGCGCGGTCCGGAGCTTCCCCGCCATCGTCGACCAGGGCGACGCGGTCGGCGTGCGGACCTTCGACAGCCCCGCCGCGCAGGCCGCCGCGATGCGCGCAGGCACCCGCCGCCTCCTGCGTCTGACGCTGCCGCGGCCGAGCCCGAAGCTCGACACCGCAGCGGGCCTCACGCTCGCCACGGCGCCCCACGGCAGCCTCGACGCGGTGCTCGAGGACGTCGCGCTCGCGACGATCGACGGCCTGCTGGAGCACCGCGGCGGCCCGGTCTGGGACGAGGCGGCGTTCGCCGCGCTGCGCGCGTCGATCGGCGAGC
>JALRCL010000896.1 GCA_023268575.1 Patulibacter sp. | reverse complement strand
CGCGCCGCCGCCGAGGACCGGCGACGGTGCCCACGCCACGGGGCGCGACGGTCCGACCGTCATCGCCTGCGGCCCGGGCACCGTCGCGGTCCCGACGCCGAGGCGCAGCCGATCAGCGGTGGAACGAGGTTCGAGCGCGGCGGTACCCGCAACGACGACGCCCGCGGCGAGGCCGCGGGCGGTCGGGCGTCCTGCGCGAGGCAGGGCGGCACGGCGGCGCGTCGCGCCGCCGCGAGGGCGCGTCGGCCCTCAGTGCTCGTCGTGGTGCAGCGGCAGCGCGTTCGTCTCGCGGATCGTGTCGCGGATCCACGCCACGAGGACGCCGACCGTGACGATCAGGCCGACGGCGATGAGCCACCAGGTCGTCGTCAGGCCGACGAGCGTGACCGTCACGCCGACCGTCAGCAGCAGCGGCTGAGCGCTGTTGCCGGGGAGGTGGATCTCGTCGCCGGCGGGCGGGATGGGCTTCTCGAGGTCGCTCATCGGGACTAGGCGAGGTAGACGACGGCGGCGACGAACGTCAGCAGGAACATCACGAGGCCGACGATGCCGCTGATGAGCGCGTCGCGCAGGTTGCGCTTGGCGAGGTTGCGGTCCATGGGAGTGCTTCTTCCTCCGGGAGGGTCCTAGAGCTTGGCGTCGGCCACCATCGCGGCGAACAGCGCGGCCAGGTAGGCGAGGGCGAACAGGTGCAGCGCCAGCGCGCGGGCGCGGGTGCCGTCGCGCTGCAGCAGCCACGAGCGGCGCATGAGCTCGACGCCCAGGACGACGGCCGCGACGAGGTAGATGGCCCCGAACGTGCCGGTGGCGACCGGCAGCACCGAGACGACGACGGTGATCGCCGACCAGGCGGTGATCGCCCGGTAGGTCGCGCGCTCGCCGCGGACGACCGGCAGCATCGGGACGCCGGCGGCGGCGTAGTCGTCCTTCACGAGCAGGGAGAGCGCCCAGAAGTGCGGCGCCGTCCACGCGAAGACGATGAGGAACGGGTAGACCGACTCCCACGCGAACCCACCGGTGACGGCGGCCCAGCCGACCATCGGCGGGAAGGCGCCGGCGACGCCACCGATCACGATGTTCTGCGTCGAGCGACGCTTGAGCCACATCGTGTAGATCCCGACGTACCAGGCGAACCCGGCGAGGGAGAGCAGCGCGGCGGTCATGTTCGCCGCGACGGCCAGCAGCAGGAACGAGGCGATCGTCAGCCAGAGGCCGACCCAGAGCGCGACGTGCGGCTCCATCCGTCCCGACGGGATCGGGCGGTCCTGCGTCCGCGGCATGTGCGCGTCGATGTCGCGATCGAACCAGTGGTTGATCGCGCTCGCGCCGCCGGCCGACAGCGAGCCGCCGAGCAACGTGAGCAGCACGAGCTCGGGCGACGGGCTGCCCGCGGCGTACATCGCCGTGACGGTCGTCAGCAGCAGGAGGAGCTGGACCTTCGGCTTCGTCAGCGCGACGAGGTCGGCCACGCGCTGCCGGAGACCCGGCGCGACGAGCGCGCCGGCCAGGGGGCGGGGTGCGGAGATCGGCGTCGGCACGTCGATCACCACCCCCCGCGCTCGGGGAGGCACGAGGTCACGCCGGCTGCTCCGCCGGGGTGGTCGCCGGGGCGGGCGTGCCCTGCCGGCGGTCGATCTCGGCGCGGATGTCCTTCATCGGCTCGACCGAGCGGACGCGCGGCACCTTGTCGAAGTTGTTCTGCGGCGGCGGGGACTGCGTGAACCACTCGAGCGTGTTCGCCTTCCACGGGTCGGGCCCGGCGATGGGGCCGCGCTTCAGGCTGCGCAGGGCGTTGATCGCCGTGAGCAGGATGCCGACGCCGAGGATGTAGGCGCCGATCGTGGAGATGAGGTTCAGCGTCGCCCAGTGGCCGTGGTCGGCGTACTCCGCGATCCGTCGCGGCATGCCGTCCAGGCCGAGGGAGTGCTGCACGAGGAACGTCGTGTGGAAGCCGACGAGCATGGTCCAGAAGCTCCACTTGCCGAGCTTCTCGTCCATCATCCGCCCGGTCATCTTCGGGTACCAGTAGTAGAGGCCCGAGAAGACCGCGAACACGGCGCCGCCCATGAGGACGTAGTGGAAGTGCGCGACGACGAAGTACGTGTCGTGCAGCTGCCAGTCGACCGGGTAGATCGCGAGGAACACGCCGGTGATGCCGCCGATGAGGAACGTGCCGACGAAGCCGACCGCGTAGAGCAGCGACGTCGTGAAGACGATCGTCCCCTTCCACAGCGTCCCGATCCAGCTGAAGATCTTGATGCCCGTCGGGATCGAGATCAGCATCGAGCTCACCATGAAGAACACGAGCACGACGCTCGGGCTCGGCGTGGTGAACATGTGGTGCGCCCAGACCATGAGGCCGAGGAACGCGATCACGAGGGTCGCGGCGGCGATCGCCTTGTAGCCGAAGATCGGCTTGCGGGCGAAGACCGGCAGGACCTCCGAGATGATGCCGAACCCGGGCAGCACCATGATGTAGACCTCGGGGTGCCCGAAGAACCAGAAGAGGTGCTGCCAGAGGAGCGGGGAGCCGCCCTCGGCCGGGTCGTAGAAGTTCGTGCCGAAGTGGCGGTCGGTCAGCAGGAGCGTCACGGCCGCGGCGATCGCCGGCAGGGCGAGGATCAGCAGCACGGAGTACGTGAGGATCGACCAGCAGAACAGCGGCAGCCGGCTCCAGGTCATGCCCGGCGCGCGCATGTTCGCGATCGTCACGTAGAAGTTGATCGAGCCCACCATCGAGCCGATGCCCGTGAGGTGGACGAGGAAGATCCAGGCGTCGACGCCGCCGTTGGGCAGGTAGTCCTTCGACGCCAGCGGGACGTAGCACGTCCAGCCGCACTCGGGCGGGTTGAAGAAGACCGACGCGTAGAAGACGAGGCCGCCCGCGGCGAGCATCCAGAAGGACAGCGCGTTGAGCTTCGGGAACGCCATGTCCCGCGCGCCGATCATGAGCGGCACGAAGTAGTTGCCGAAGCCGGCCATCACGGGCACCACGAACAGGAACACCATCGTGGTGCCGTGCATCGTGATGAGCTCGTTGTACGTCTGGAACTCGAGGAACGAGTTGTCCGGGACCGCGAGCTGCGTGCGGATCAGGAGCGCCTCGACCCCGCCCACGCCGAAGAAGGCGAAGGTGAGGACCAGGTACATGATCCCGATCTTCTTGTGGTCGGTCGTGGTGACCCAGTCGACCCAGCCGCGCATGGGCTTCTGGACGTCATGGGCGACGACCTGAGGGATCGGGGTTGCGGTGGCGGTGGCCATCGTTCTTCCTCAGTGATCGGGTCGGACGCTCAGGGGGCGGTGTTCGAGGCCGCGGAGTCGGGCTCGGGCTGCGCGGCGCTCTCGCGGGCCGGGGCCTCCAGGCCCTGGCCCTCGCGCGCGGCCTGCTCGTCGACCTGCTGCTGCTTCTTGCGGTAGTCCACGGCGCCCCGGCCGGCGGTCGTGATGTCGCGCTGCTGGCGCGCGAGCCACGCGGTGAACTGCTCCGGGGTGACCGCGCGCACGCGCGCGGTCATGTTCGCGTGGTTGCGCCCGCAGAGCTCGGCGCACTGGCCGGTGAAGACGCGTCCGTTGCGGCGCTCGTCGTCGTTGCGCAGCGCCGACGACGGCACCTTGAACCACGTGTGGCCGGTGTAGCCGGGCAGCGCGTCGACCTTGCCGCCGAGCTTCGGGATCCACCAGGCGTGACCGACGTCCGAGGACCGCACGTCGAGGGTCACCGTGGTCCCGGTCGGGACGACGAGCTCCTCGTACGTGTAGACGTTGTTCTGCCGGTCCTGGTCGCCGTCGGGGTAGACGAACCGCCACGCGTACTGCTGGCCGTTGACCTCGATGTTCAGCGACTTCCCGTTGTCCGGGAGGAGGTTGGCGTCCTTCGCCGTCGTGTACGACGCCGGGATCGGCCAGCCGTCGGCGTCGGAGTCGTCCGGGTTGCGGATGCCCGGGAGGAAGGCGAAGGTCACGATGCCGAGGATCAGGACCACGACGGCGGCGCCGGCGGTCCAGCCGATCTCGAGCTTCGTGTTGCCGTGCAGCTGCTCGGCCTCGGCGCCCGGACGCGCCCGGAACTTCCAGATCGCGTAGAGGAGCGCGCCCTCGGTCCCGATGAAGATCAGGATGCCGACGACGAGCGCCACGACGTAGAGCGTGTGGATCCGGTCGGCGTTGGGCGACCCCCCGCTCTCCGGTGTCAGCAGGCCGGCATGGGCTGGTCCAGCCAGCACGAGCATCAGAGCGAAGGCGAGGCCGAGAGCCAGCGCCAGCGTCCCCAGGACGGCCCGGGAATGGTGAGGGATCCGGTTCGAGCGTCGCAAAGCGTCCGCGATTCTAGTGACGGGCCCGCCGGAGCGGAACCACCCCCCTCCGAGGGGGCGCGATCCCGCTCCTGGACTGGGTTCTCGCGATCGGCCTCCGCGGGTCAACGGCCGGCGTACCGCGGCTCCTCCTTGCGGAGGAAGGCCATCGCGGCGGCCACGAAGTCGTCCGTCTCGGACATCCGCGACTGCTCGCGGGCCTCGAGCGCGAGCACCTGCTCGAACTGCGTCAGGACCTGGGCGTTGATCGCCCGCTTGCCGGCCGAGAAGGCCGCCGTCGGCCCGCCGGCGAGCTCGACGAGCTGCGCCTCGGCCGCCTCGTGGAACCCGTCGACGGGCAGGACGCGGTTGATGAGGCCGATCCGCAGCGCCTCCTCGGCGCCCACCCGACGGCCCTCGAGCATGATCTCCGAGGTCCGCGCCCATCCCACGCGCGCGAGGAGGAACAGCGAGGCACCGCCGTCGGGGCCGAGCCCGATCTTCGTGAACGCGTGGTTGAACGACGCGCGCTCGCTGGCGGTGACGAGGTCGCACGCGAGCGCGAACGACATCCCGATGCCCGCCGCCGCGCCGTCGACGGCCGCGAGGACCGGCTTGTCGAGCCCGCGGACGAGCCGCATGATCGGGTGGTAGCGGTCGTGGAGGACGCGCTCGAGGTCGACGCGCCCGCTCGGCAGCATCGGCAGGCCCTCCTCGCCGAAGGACCCGAGGTCCGCCCCGGCCGAGAAGCCCGCGCCCGCGCCACGCACGAGGACCGCGCGGACGTCGTCGCCCTGGCACGCGCGCAGCGCCGCGACGAGACCGGAGGCCATCGCGCTGTTCCAGGCGTTGCGGACCTCCGGGCGGTCCATCTCGACGATCGCGGCGCCTTCGTGGCGCAGCAGGCGCACCGTCTCGAACCGCTCGACCTCTTCGAACTCGCTCATGCGGCGGAGCATCGCACACCCTGGCTGGACGGCCAGCCGGGGTTCCGTGGCCGCCGAAAGGCTGGCGCGCAGGCGGTCGCCCGCCGGTCGAACCGACGCGCGTCTAAGCTGCCGCCCGTCGTGTCGACCGCGAAGGCCATCCGCGCGGCCGCCTGGGCCGCCGTCGGTCTCGGGGTCGCCGCACCGCTCGTCCGGCGCCGCCTGCGGCTGCGGCCGCGCACCGTGCTGGCGGCCGCCGCCAGCGCCCCCGTGGCGCTGACGGTCGCCCTGCCGCCGTCCCGGACGCGGAACGCCGCGGTCACGACCCTCGGGATGTGGGCGTACTTCGCCGCCTACGAGATGCCGGCCGACGACGCCGAGCGCCTGCGCGCCCGCGTGCGGATCGAGTACCCCGTGCGGATCGACGAGGTCCTCGGCCTCGGCCGACTGCCGGGCGTGCGCCTGCAACAGCGCCTGCACCGGCACGGGCGCTTCGGCGCCTGGGAGCGGGTGCTCGTCTGGAGCCACTGGGTGTGGTTCGCGGTCCCGCACGCGACCGCGCTCTACGTCCTGGTGCGCCGGCCGGAGCGCTTCCCGCAGGCGGCCGCTCGGATCTACGGGACGTTCGACCTCGGTGCCGTCGTCTACTGGGCGCTGCCGACGGCGCCGCCGTGGTATGCGGCCGAGGCGGGGCACATCGCCACGGGCGACGGACCGCCGCTGCGCCGGCTCATGCGCGAGTACGGCGAGCAGCTGCTCGGCGCCCGCTGGGGGCAGCTCTACGGCACGCTCGGCGGCAACCCGCTCGCGGCGA
>JALRCL010000890.1 GCA_023268575.1 Patulibacter sp. | reverse complement strand
CGATCGCCAGGCGCACCGGATCGGCGAGCGCCTGGAGGACCTCCAGCAGCGGGACGTCCGTCGGAGCGACGTCGGAGGTGGTCACGGCCGCGAGCCTACCCCCGGGGTGGGAACCCGATCCGATCGCGTCGACCGGCCGCCCCGGGGAGGCGGCGCCGGGATGCGCCGGCGAACGTCTGTTCGCCGGTTCCGTCGCGCGGGTCGCTACATTCGAAGGGATGCCCGAGTTCCGCCTCGCCCCCGGCTGGACGCCGATGGCCGACCAGCCGCAGGCGATCGACGAGATCGTGTCCCACGTCGAGGGCGGCGCCCGCTACACGACGCTCCTGGGCGCGACCGGCACCGGCAAGACGATGACGATGGCGGCGTCGATCGAGCGGCTCCAGCGTCCCGCGCTCGTGATGGCGCACAACAAGACGCTCGCGGCGCAGCTCTGCAACGAGTTCCGGACGTTCTTCCCGAACAACGCCGTCGAGTACTTCGTCAGCTACTACGACTACTACCAGCCCGAGGCGTACGTCCCGTCGAAGGACCTCTACATCGAGAAGGACTCGGCGATCAACGAGGAGATCGACCGCCTGCGCCACGCCGCCACCGCGGCGCTCTTCGCCCGGCGCGACGTCCTGATCGTCGCCTCGGTCTCGGCGATCTACGGCCTCGGCTCGCCGGAGACGTACGACCGCAACCTCATCGTCGTCAAGCGCGGCGACCTCGTCGACCGCGACGAGCTGCTGGCGAAGCTCGTGCACATCCAGTACGCCCGCAACGACACCGCCCTGCAGCGCGGCACCTTCCGCGTGAAGGGCGAGACGATCGACGTCTTCCCGCAGTACGCCGAGACGACGTACCGGATCGTGCTCTTCGGGGACGAGGTCGAGCGGCTGCAGCACATCGATCCGCTGACCGGCGAGCTGCTGGAGGACGACCTCGAGCACGTCGCGGTCTGGCCGGCGTCGCACTACACGACGCCCGAGGGGCACATGGAGCGAGTCGTCGGCGAGATCGGCACCGAGCTCGACCAGCGGGTGCGCGAGCTCGAGGAGCAGGGCAAGCAGCTCGAGAGCCACCGGCTGCAGCAGCGGACCCGCTACGACATGGAGATGCTGCGGGAGATGGGCTTCTGCAACGGCATCGAGAACTACTCCCAGATCATGGACGGGCGCGGGCCCGGGGAGCGGCCCTACTGCCTGCTGGACTACTTCCCCGAGGACTTCGTCGTGTTCCTCGACGAGTCCCACCAGACCGTGCCGCAGATCGGCGGCATGTACGAGGGCGACCGCTCGCGCAAGCAGACGCTCGTGGACTACGGCTTCCGCCTGCCGAGCGCGCTGGGCAACCGCCCCCAGACCTTCGACGAGTTCCTCTCGATCGCGCCGCAGCTCGTCTTCGTCTCCGCGACGCCGGGGCAGTTCGAGCGCACGCGGTCCGAGCAGGTCGTCGAGCAGATCGTCCGTCCGACCGGCATCGTCGACCCGGAGGTCGACGTCCGCCCGACGCGCGGTCAGGTCGACGACCTGATGAACGAGATCCGAGCCCGCGTCGAGCGCGAGGAGCGCACGCTCGTCACGACGCTCACGAAGAAGATGGCAGAAGACCTCACGGACTATCTACTTGAGCAGGGCATCAGGGTCCGCTACCTGCACTCGAACATTGAAACGTTGAATCGCATCGAGATTCTTCGGGCGCTCCGTCTGGGTGAATTCGACGTGCTGGTCGGCATCAACCTGCTGCGCGAGGGGCTGGACATCCCCGAGGTGTCGCTGGTGAGCATCCTCGATGCGGACAAGGAGGGTTTCCTGCGCTCGGAGCGCTCGCTGATCC
>JALRCL010000852.1 GCA_023268575.1 Patulibacter sp. | reverse complement strand
CGGGAGCCGCGACTGCAGGAGATCCACGCCCGCCGCCACGCGCGCACGGAGGCGCTCGTCGCCCGCGCGCAGGAGGCGGGCGTGCTGCGCGCCGACGTCCGGGCCGAGGACCTGCCGTTCCTCCTCACCGCGGTCGGTGCGACCGGCGAGAAGTGCGGCAAGGCGTCGCTCGCGGACGACCTCTGGCGGCGGTACCTCGGCGTCGTGCTCGACGGCCTGCGGCCCGCGGGCGCCACGCACCTGGAGCCGCCGGCGCCGAGCTTCGCCGAGCTCACCGGTCGCTGCGGCGCGACGCCCGAGCCGCCGTCCGCGGGCTGACGCTCGGCCCCGTACCGGCGCCGGCCGCGCGGGGATAGGCTGCGCGGCGCATGACGCTCGAGGTCCGCGGTCCGACGCTCACCCTCCGCTATCCGACCGTCGAGGACGCGGAGGCGCTGCTGGGACTCGCGTCGGACCCCGAGGTCACCCGCTGGTTCTCCTGGGGTCCCTACGTGGACGTCGAGCAGCCGCGGCGCTTCATCGCCGGCCTGGAGCAGGAGCGCCGCGACGGGGTGAAGCTCGACCTGCTCGCGGTCCATCGCGAGCACGGTCCCGCCGGGATCACCGGGCTGTACGAGTTCCACCCGCGCGACCGCCGGTGCGTCTGCGGCACGTGGTTCGGGCGGGCGTTCTGGGGGACGGGAGCCAACCGCGAGAGCAAGGCGCTGCTGCAGCACCTCGCGTTCGAGACCCTCGGGATGCAGCGCTTCGGCAGCTACTCCAACCCCGTCAACGAGCGCTCGACCCGGGCGCTGCAGGGCGTCGGGCTGCGGCTGGAGGGCGTGCTGCGCGGCTACCACCGCCACGGCGACGCGTTCCTCGACGTCAACGTCTTCGGGCTGCTGCGCGAGGAGTGGGAGCGCTCGGCGCTGCGCGCGGAGTTCGCGGGCGCCATCGCCGTCGTCGGCGAGCCTCCCGCGCCGTTCGTCGCCGTGGACTGACGCCCGGCCCCCTTCGGGGAGGGGGCGTCGCGCGAGCGGGACGATCCGCCATCATGGTCGGGTTGCGCCTGCGCCCTCACCGCCCTCGCGCCGCCCACGCCGTCGCCGCACCGCCCGCGGCGGCCCCGGCCTCGTTCGTCCCCGCCGTCCGCGACGACGCGAACGCCCCTGCGCGGGGCGCGACGCCGCCGGCGACGCCGGCGCTCGAGGTCGACGGGCTGGCGAAGCGCTACGGCGACCGCGCGGCCGTCGACGGCGTCTCGCTGCGGCTGGACCGCGCCCGGGTCCTCGCGCTCCTGGGGCCGAACGGCGCGGGCAAGACGACGACCGTCGAGTCCTGCGTCGGCTTCCGTCGACCCGACGGCGGACGGATTCGGGTGCTCGGCCTGGACCCGATCGCCGAGAGCGAGCGGCTGCGTCCCCGCATCGGGGTCATGCTCCAGTCCGGGGGCGTCTACCAGGCGGCGCGGTGTCGCGAGATGCTGCGGCTCGTCGCCGCCTACGCGGCCGACCCGCTGGACCCCGACGAGCTGCTCGAGCGGCTCGGCCTGACGACCGTCGCGAACGTCCCGTTCCGGCGGCTCTCCGGCGGACAGCAGCAGCGCCTGTCGCTCGCGATGGCCCTCGTCGGACGGCCCGAGCTCGTCTTCCTCGACGAGCCGACCGCCGGGCTGGACCCACAGGCGCGGCACGAGACCTGGCGGATCGTCCGCGCGCTGCGCGAGGACGGCGTGAGCGTCGTGCTCACCACGCACTTCATGGACGAGGCCGAGCGCCTCGCCGACGAGATCGTGATCATCGACCACGGCCGGGTGATCGCGGCCGGGACGCCGCACGAGCTCATCCGCGGCGGGGCCGAGCGCGAGGTCCGCTTCACCGCGGCGCCGGGGCTGCCGACGGCCGACCTCGAGGCGGTGCTGCCGCCTGGCGTGCACGTCGTCGAGCCCGCGCCCGGCGTCTACGTCGTCGCCGGCGACGTCGATCCCGGCCTCGTCGCGGCGATCACGAGCTGGTGCGCGGCCCGCGACGTCCTCGTCGAGGGCCTGCAGGTGAAGCAGCGCACGCTCGAGGACGTCTTCCTCGAGCTCACCGGACGGGAGCTGCGCGCATGAGCGTCACCGCGCCGGTCGGCACCGCCCCGGTCGAGCCCGCCGGCCACGTGCCGGGCGAGTTCGCGCCGCGCCCGGGACGCGCGGGGACGCTCGCCATGCTGCTCGCGCAGACGCGGATGGAGCTCACGCTCATCCTGCGCAACGGCGAGCAGGTGCTGCTGAACCTCATCGTGCCGCTCGGGCTCCTCGTCGTCTGCACGAAGATCCCGTTCATCGAGGTGAACGGCGAGCGGGCCGACTTCTTCGTTCCCGGCGTGCTCGCCCTGGCGGTGATGTCGGCGGCCTTCACGGGGCAGGCGATCGCCACCGGCTTCGACCGCCAGTACGGCGTGCTGAAGCGGCTCGGCGCGACGGCGCTGCCGCGGACCATCCTGCTCGGCGCGAAGACCTGCGCCGTGCTCGTCATCGAGCTGCTGCAGGTCGCGATCCTCTGCCTCGCCGGCATCGCGCTGGGCTGGGAGCCGCACGGCAACCCCGTCTCGGTGGCCGTGCTCATCGGCGTCGGCACCGCCGCGTTCTGCGGCATGGCCTTCCTCATGGCGGGGGTCCTGCGGGCGATGACGACGCTCGCGCTCGCGAACATCATCTGGTTCCTGCTGCTCGTCTTCGGCGGCATCGCCTTCCCGTTGCACGAGCTCGGTGGCGCGGCCGACCTCATGGAACTCCTGCCCACGGGAGCGCTCTCCAACGGCCTGCGGATGGTCCTCGAGACGGGCGAGGTCGCCCCCGTGACCGACGTCCTCGTGCTCGGCGCCTGGGCGGTGGTGACGCTCACGGGCGCCGCGTTGACCTTCCGCTGGGAGTAGCCCCGGCGCCGCCGGCCGGGCCGCTTCACCGGACGGTCGCATCCGCCGTCGACACGGGACTAGGCTGCGTGGCGATGGCCAAGGCCAAGCCGATCCCGGGGCTCGCCGCCGACCTGCCGTACGCGCAGGCCGCCGCCGCGACGGTGCGCGTCCGCGCCGCGGAGCTCTTCGCCCACGCCGACGGCGTCCTCGACGTCGAGGACATCGAGCGCGTCCACGCGATGCGCGTCGCGAGCCGCAGGCTGCGCGCCGTGCTGGAGATCTACGCGCCGTGCTTCCCCGCCAAGGAGCACCGCGCCGTCCTGCGCGAGGTGAAGCGGATCGCCGACGCCCTCGGCGCCCGGCGCGACCCCGACGTCCAGATCGAGGGGCTCGAGCGGTTCGCGTCGCTCATGGCGGACGAGGATCGCGCGGGACTCGAGGCGTACCTCGACGGGATCCGCGCGGAGCAGGCCGCGGGCAACGAGCGGCTCGCCGCGGGGCTGCAGCGGCTCGAGCAGCGCGATCTCCAGACCCGGCTGGCGGCCCTCGCCGACGCGGCCGAGGCGCTCGTCCCGACCCACGAGGCCGACGAGCCGGGCGAGGACTCGACGGCGTCCGACGACGAGGGGCGGGCGGCGTGAAGGCCCGGCGCGTCGAGGGCATCGAGCCCGAGGGGACCCTCGCGGACAACGCCGAGCGGATCGTGCGCGCGCGGCTCGCAGAGCTGCAGTCGTTCGTCCCCGCGGCCCTCGACCCGGTCGAGGTCGAGGCCCTGCACGACCTGCGGATCGCCGCCAAGCGCCTGCGCTACGTCCTGGAGGTCACCGCCGAGTCGTGCTTCGGGCCCTACGCCCGGACCGCGGCGAAGCGCGCGAAGCAGCTGCAGGACCTGATCGGCGAGATCCACGACTGCGACGTCGCGCTGCCGCGCCTGCGCGAGGCGACCGAGGAGCGGCGAGCCGCCGACGTCGCCGCGCTGCGCGAGCGGGCGGCGGACGCGAGCGACCTCGACCCGCGCCTGGCGGCGGAGCTGCCCCACGCCGCCGAGCACCGCGGGCTCGTGACGCTCGCGACGTACCTCGAGGCGCGCCGGGAGCTGCTCTTCGGCCGGTTCCTGCTGCTCTGGCAGGAGCTCCAGCGCGAGGGATTCGCGGCACGGCTGGAGTACGCGCTGGCCGAGCGGCCGGCCCGCGACGATCACACGGCTTTCACCGGATGACAACCGGGGGTGCGCCGCGCGACCATAGGGTGCGATCCCCGATGAACGACGACGCGTCCTCCTCGACCATGCCGGCGAGCGCCGCGGTGCCCGCCACCGCGGTCGCCGACGTCCCGCCGCCGGACCCGGCCGATCCGGCCTTCTTCGTCAACCGCGAGCTCTCGTGGGTCGACTTCGACGAGCGGGTCCTCGAGCTCGCCGGCGACGAGCGCCAGCGGCTCCTGGAGCGCGTGAAGTTCGCGGCGATCTTCGCGTCGAACCTCGACGAGTTCTTCATGATCCGCGTGGCGGGGCTGCACGCGAAGGTCTGGAACGAGGTCCGGCGCCGCGGGCCGGACGGCCGCACCGCCGACGAGGTCCTCGACCTGCTGCGCGCGCAGCTGGAGCCCCTGACCGCCGCGCACTCCCGGATCGTGCGCGACGACCTGCTGCCGCTGCTCGCGGAGGAGGGCGTGCGGATCGCCCGCTACGAGGAGCTCTCCGACGCGCAGCGCACGGAGCTCGCCGACCGCTTCCAGCACCGGATCTACCCGGTGCTCACGCCGCTGGCGGTCGGGCTCGGCCGCCCGTTCCCGTACATCTCGAACCTCTCGCTGAACCTCGGCGTGCTCGTCCGCGACCCCGACACCCGGCAGACGGTGTTCGCCCGCGTGAAGCTCCCGACCGAGGTCGTCGACCGCCTCGAGCGCGTCCCGACCGACGACGAGCAGGTCTTCGTCCCGCTGGAGGCGATCGTCGAAGCGCACCTCGACCGCCTGTTCCCGGGCATGGAGATCCTCGACCGCGGCATGTTCCGCGTCACCCGCGACGCGGACTTCGAGATCTCCGACGAGGCCGACGACGTCAAGCGCGCCCTCGAGGCGCAGCTGCGCAACCGGCGCTTCGGCGAGATCGTCCGGGTCGAGATCGACGCCGACATGAGCGAGGCCCTGCGGACCGAGATCGTCGAGCAGCTCGGCGTCGAGGAGCGGATGGTCTACGACATCGACGGGCTGCTGGACCTCACGGCGCTGTGGCAGCTCGTGAAGGTCCCCGGGCACAACGACCTGCTCGACGACCCGTGGCGCCCCGTCACCCCGCCGCGGCTGCGCGAGGGCGACGACGAGCAGGCCGACGTCTTCGGCGCGATGCGTCGGGGCGACGTCCTCGTCCACCACCCCTACGACAGCTTCGAGACGTCGGTCGAGCGGTTCGTCGAGCAGGCGGTCGCCGACCGCGACGTGCTCGCGATCAAGATGACCGTCTACCGGACGAGCGCCGACAGCACGCTGCTGCCGTCGCTCGTGCGCGCCTCGGAGCAGGGCAAGCAGACCGTCGCGTTGGTGGAGCTCAAGGCGCGCTTCGACGAGCAGGCGAACATCCGCTGGGCGCAGCTGCTCGAGGACACCGGCGTCCACGTCGTCTACGGCCACCCGGCGCTGAAGACGCACGCGAAGTGCATCCTCGTCGTCCGCCGCGAGGGCGAGCGGGTGCGCCACTACGTGCACGTCGGCACCGGCAACTACCACGCCAAGACGGCCCGCCTCTACACGGACTTCGGCCTCTTCACGACCGATCCGGCGATCGGCCGCGACGTCGCCGAGATGTTCAACCAGCTCACGGGCTTCGCGAAGCCGGGGCGCTTCGGCCGGGCGCTCGTGGCGCCGAACGGGCTGCGGGACGGCCTCGTCGAGGAGATCGAGCGCACCGTCGCGGCGCACCGCGCGGGCCGCCGGACCCGGATCCGCCTGAAGATGAACTCGATCGTCGATCGCGTCTCGATCCAGGCGCTCTATCGCGCCTCGCAGGCCGGCGTCCCGATCGAGATCAACGTGCGTGGCATCTGCTGCCTGCGCGCGGGCATCCCGGGGCTGTCGGAGACGATCCGCGTGCGGTCGGTCCTCGGCCGGTTCCTCGAGCACTCGCGGATCTACGCCTTCGAGCGCGACGAGGAGTCCGTCGTCTACATGGGCTCCGCGGACATCATGGAGCGCAACCTCGACAACCGCGTCGAGCTCGTCGTCCCCGTCGACGACGAGGCCGCGAAGGCGCAGCTCACCGACGCCCTCGACCGCGCCTTCCGGGACGAGGTGGGGTCGTGGGAGCTGCGCGCCGACGGCGGGTGGGAGCGGGTGCAGGCCGTCGACCCGGAGCACCCGCGCGGGCTCCAGCGCGAGCTCATGGAGCTCCACGCGCGACGTGCGCGCGAGGCCGACCTCGAAGAGTGAGATCGGTCCGATGGACGGCCGCTCGACCCCGGGCGTCGACCGTTCGTCGATCGAATGGCCGTTTGCTGATCGGAGCATCACCCCGGTGAGGTAGCGTTGCGTGAGTGAGCAACGAGACGCACCGCGCCGACGCTGATCGCCTCCGCTCCGGGGAGCGGCTGAGTCGCGAGCGGGTCGTCGACGCGGCCGTCGCGGTCGCCCGCAGAGACGGCTTCGACGGCCTGTCGATGCGGCGCCTCGCCAACGAGCTCGGCGTCTCGACGATGGCGGCCTACCGCCACGTCCCGGGCAAGGACGGACTCGACGACGAGGTCGTCGACGCGGTGCTCTCGACCGTCCCGCTCGACGACCTGCCCGAGGCCTGGGACGAGCGGCTGACGGAGGTCGTCACGCGCACCGCGGCGGTGCTCGCCGACTTCGAGGGCCTGCCCGACCGGCTCCGCGGACGCACGCTCTCACGCCCCGGCGTGGTGCGCTGGCTCGAGGCCCTGACCGAGCCGCTCGTGGTCGCCGGGGTCTCCCGCCGCGAGCGCGGCACGGTCGTCGCCTCGATCATCTGGCTGCTGCGCGGCGCGATGGGGGCCCGCACCGAGTGGGACGACGCCGTGGCGTCCCTGGAGGAGGTCCGTCGCGCCGACGACGAGGACCTGCTCGACGCCCCGCTCGTGCGCGACAGCGCCGACCACATGCAGCAGAGCGACAGCGACGAGCTGCTCGAGCAGGCCCTCGGCCTGCTGCTGGAGGGGCTCTCCGTCTCTACCAGTGCATCCCGCGCGTGAGCGCGGCGAGCAGCCGCATCTCCACGCCCGCTCGCTCATCGGGGTTCTCGGCCCCCCGCGCCGCCGCCGAGTCGGGGAAGATCCGGAAGCCCGTGTTGAGGATCCGGTCGCTGATCTTCGGCGCGACCGCGTAGAGCACCTCGCCCGCGGTCCCCAGCAGCGTGTCGACGCGCTTGGGGTGCCCGATGATCGCCTGCCCGACGAGGTCGGCCGCCTCCACCGGCGTGATCGTCGGCACGCGCTCGTAGAGCTTCGTCGGCGCGATCATCGGCGTGCGCACCAGCGGCATGTGGATCGTCGTGAACGACACGCGCGCGCCGACGAGCTCCGCCGCCACGACGCGCGTCCACGCGTCGAGCGCCGCCTTGGACGCGACGTAGGCGCTGAAGCGCGGCGGCCACGTCTGCGCGCCGATCGAGCTGATGTTCACGACGTGCCCGCCGCCGTGCTCGACCATGTGCGGCATGAGCCCCATGACGAGCCGGATGGCGCCGAAGTAGTTCAGCTGCATCGTCCGCTCGAAGTCGTGGAAGCGGTTGAGGCTGAGCTTCAGCGACCGGCGGATCGATCGGCCGGCGTTGTTGACGACGACGTCGATCCGGTGCTCGCGTGTCACCTGCCGGCAGAGCTCGTCGATCGCGTCGAGGTCGTTGAGGTCGCAGGGATAGACGTAGGCGGTGCCGCCGTGGAGCTCGATCTGCCGCTTCAGCGCCTCGAGCTTCGACGCGGTCCGCGCGACGAGCAGCGGCGTGCCGCCCGCGAGGGCGACCTTCAGCGCGGTCGCCTCGCCGATCCCCGAGGATGCGCCGGTGATGAGGACCGTCCGGCCGTGGACGGCGTCGCGCAGCGCGCGGTCCTCGTGCAGGTCGGGGTCGAGGTAGCGCTCCCAGAAGTCCCAGAGCGTCGCGGCGTACTCGCGCAGGCGCGGCACGACGATCCCGCTGCCGGCGAGCGCCTGCTCGGCGCGGCGGGCGTCGTAGACGGCCGGGAAGGAGAGGTGGGGGAGGACCTCGTCCGGGATGCCGGTCGGGGCGATCGCCGCCCGGCGCAGCGGCCCGAGGAGCTCGCTGCGCACGAGCCGGCCGATGAGCCCCTCGTGCAGGTCGACCTTGCGCACGACCGGCGGGCGCAGCACGAGCCGGGGGGCGCGGGCCGCCCGCGCGAACGCGTTGATCGCGTCGACGACGGGCTGCGGCCGCGGCGCGCAGAGGTGGAAGGCCTGCTGGTCGAGCCCCTCCGCGTGGGCGATGTGGTCCAGGGCGGCGGCGACGTAGTCGACCGGCACGAGGTTCGTGGCGCCGAGGTCGGGCGCCATCAGCGGCAGGGCGCCCGGCAGCTTGCGCAGCCGCTTGAGCAGGCCGAAGAGGTAGTAGGGCCCGTCGACCTTGTCCATCTCGCCGGTCTCGGAGTGCCCGACGACGATCGACGGTCGGTAGATCCGCCACGGGACGAGCGTCTCGCCGCGGGCGATCCGCTCGGCCTCGAACTTCGTCCGGTGGTAGGGCGAGGGCAGCGACTGGCCCTCGTCGAACATGTCCTCGCGGAAGACCCCCGCGTGGTCGCCGGCCACCGCGACGGAGGAGACGTGGTGGAAGCATCCGGCCTCCAGCGCGTTGGCGAGCTCGACGGCGTGGCGGGTGCCGACGACGTTCAGCGCCTCGTTGCGCTCGTCGTCGGCGGTCATGTCGTAGATCGCCGCGAGGTGGAAGACGTGGTCGATCCGGCCGCGGTGCTCGTCGAGCCACGCGGCGTCGACGCCCATCGACGGCGACTCGAGGTCGCCGACCACCGGCTTCACCCGCTCCGCCGCGTCCGCCGGCCATCCGGCGACGAGCCGCTGGAGCTTCGGCAGGGACGCGTCGCGGACGAGGACGTGCACGTCGCCCTCGCGCCGCTCCAGCAGCACGGCGACGAGATGCCGCCCGATGAACCCCGTCGCCCCGGTGACCAGGTAGGCCATGCGCTCGCTCCTCGTCTCGTGACCCTCGCTCGCGAGGCCGAGGCTACCTGCCGCGACGCGGGATCTCGACCGCTTCGCGCCGACGTGACGGGGGCGTCACGACGGGGCCGCGACGCCGCCGAACGCGAGCGAGCCGCACGGGGCGGCTCGTCGGGACGTCATGGTCGCGGGGCGGCCGCGATCGGAAGGCGGTGCTACCAGCCCAGGCGCTCGTCGCGCGTGGCCTGGCGGGCCTTCTTCGCGGCGAGCTTCGCGTACTTGCGCTTGTCGAGGCGCCACTGCAGGAGGCTCATGACGAGGGCGAAGGCCGGGATGCCGACGATGACGGCGAACCCGAAGAGCGTGACCTGGAGGTCGTTGTTCTCGCCGATCGTGCCCTGGCCGCTGTCGATGCCGGCCATCGCGGTGCCGACGGACACGGTCAGGGTGGCGACGAGGGTGCTGACGAGCAGCGTCAGTCGGCGCAGGCGCATGGGCGGCATCGTATAGAACCCGCCGGGCGATGAACGGTCTCCTCCGCACCCGCACCGACGACGGGATCGAGCTCCTGCGGCTCGATCGCCCGCAGGTGCGCAACGCCCTCGACACCGCGACGCTCGACGCCCTGCTCCTGGCGCTCGGCGAGCTCGTCGCCGATCGCGACCTGCGGGCGCTCGTCGTGTCGACGACCGACCCCGTCGCGCTCTGCGCCGGCGCCGACGTGGGCGAGCGGCTGGACCGCGCCGGGGGCATCGCCCGGATGGAGCGCTTCGCCGGGCTCTACGCCACCCTCACCGACGTCCCGGTTCCGACGATCGCCGTCTGCGTCGGCAACGTCGTCGGCGCGGGCGCGGAGCTCGCGGCCGCCTGCGACCTGCGGGTCGCCGGGGACAACCTGAAGCTCGCCTGGGCCGGGGCGAAGCTCGGCGTGCCCGTGGGGCCGGCGCGCCTCGTGCCGCTCGTCGGGCTCGCCCGCGCGAAGGAGCTCGTCTACACGGGACGCGTCGTCGGGGCCGAGGAGGCCGCGCGGATCGGTCTCGCCGAGCGCGTCGTGCCGGCGGCCGAGGCCGAGCGCGCTGCGGTCGAGCTGGCGAGCGAGATCGCCCGCCGTCCGCCCGAGGGCCTGCGTCGGCTCAAGGCGATGTTCCGCGACGGCGAGGACCTCGTCGGTCGCACGGCGCGCGAGAACGCGATCCTCCTGGACTGGCAGCGCCACGGCGCGGGCCTGCCGCAGGGACGCGACCGGGCGTGACCGGCGCCGCCGCGCGGCTGCCGCTCAGTCGGCCGCGCGCACCGCGCTGACCGCCGGCCCGACGCGCACGAAACCGAGACGGCGGTACCAGCCGGCCGCCGACGAGCCGGGATCGCTGAGCAGCCCGACGGCACCGGCGCCGCGGTCGCGGGCGATCGCCGCCGCGGCGCCGACGATCGCCGTGCCGACCCCCGCGCGACGGTGGGCGGGGTGGGTGAGGACGTCGTCGAGCTCGACGTGCAGGCTCGCGAGGTGCAGGACCGCGGCGCCGACGGGGGTGCCCGCGTCGTCGCGCGCCAGGAGGTGCAGCGTCTGCGCGTCGCCTGCCGGCGACCACTGGGCGGCGACCTCGCTGCGCTCCGGCTCGGGCAGGTCGGCGCTGCCGGCGTGGCGCAGCCCGCGGGCGGCCTCGGGGGGCTCGGCGGCGACCGCGACGCTCGCCGGCGCGACGGCCTCGTCGGCGAGCGTCGCCGGATCGGCCACGAGGACCTCGAGCCCCGCGACCACGAGGCCGGCGCGCGCGAGGGCCGGAGCGAGCGCGGGCACGTCGCCGTCGGCGCGCACGTCGACGGCGACGTGCGACAGCCCGCGACGCCGGTGGTGCTCGAGCAGGTCGGCGACCACGGCGTCGGGCGCCAGCCCGCCGGCACCGGGGACGATCTGCGCGCGGTTCAGCGCCCAGACGCGGGGCAGCTCGGGCGCGTGGAGCATCCATCCCCACGACGTGCGCTCGACCAGCGGCGCGCGCTTGCGCACGACGGCCGCGGCGTGGCCGACGAGCAGCTGTCGCCACCGCTCGTCGCTGCGCTCGCCGCCGGGTCGGACCACGTGGCCACGGTATCCGCCCGCGTGCGAGCGGCGCGGGACGCCGGGCGCGGGGCGGTAGCGTCTCGGCATGGACATCGCCGTCGCCGGAGCCCACGGCCAGATCGCGCGTCGCCTCGTCCGCCTGCTCGCGGAGCGCGGCGACGTCGTCCGTGGCCTCATCCGCAACCCCGCGCACGCCGTCGACGTCCGCGCGGACGGCGGGCAGCCGGCGGTCTGCGACCTCGAGCGCTCGACCGTCGAGGAGGTCGCGCTGACGATCGAGGGCGCCGACGCGGTGGTCTTCGCCGCCGGTGCCGGACCGGGCAGCGGTGCGGAGCGCAAGGCGACGATGGACCGGGACGGGGCGCTGCTGCTGCTCGGGGCCGCGATCGCCGCGCGAGTGCCGGAGTACGTGATGATCAGCGCGATGGGGACGGAGGAGCCGCCCGCGGGCGACGACGTCTTCAGCGTCTACCTGCGCGCGAAGGCCGACGCCGATCGCGCGCTGATGGAGAGCGATCGGCGCTGGACGATCGTGCGTCCCGGCGGCCTGACCGACGAGCCCGGGACCGGGCGCGTCGCCCTCGCGCGCCACCTGCCTCGGGGCGAGGTCCCGCGCGAGGACGTCGCGGCGGTGGTCGCCGCGATCCTCCACGACCACCGCACGGCCGGCCGCATCTTCACGCTCACCGCCGGCGACCAGCCGATCCCCGACGCGCTCGACGTGGCGATCACCGCCGACCCACGCGACGATGGCTGAGCCCGGGCGC
>JALRCL010000813.1 GCA_023268575.1 Patulibacter sp. | reverse complement strand
GTCGCCGCGGGCGGCGAGCTCCAGGCCGGCCACGCGGTCCACCGCGGCGGCCAGCGGCCCGGCGCCGATGTCGCGCGCCTCGCCGATCCGGCGGTCGGCCTGCCACGGGGGCAACCGGATCGACTTCGCGATCGCCGCGCGATCCTCGCCGGTCTCGAGCCGACGCGCGATCTCCAGCGCCGTCCGCAGGCGGCTGGCGAGCATGCCCGAGAGCCGCGGCAGCGCCTCGCCCTGCGCGCGCAGCGCGAGGTAGGCGCCGGTGGCGCCCTCGCGGTCGCCGGCCATGGCCGCGTCGACGAAGTCCCAGACCCGGCGCTCCGCCGCGTCGGCGACGGCGCCCTCGACGTCGGAGGTCGACAGCCGCGCGCCGGGGCCGTGCTCGAGGGCGAGCTTCTCGAGCTCGCGCTCGATCCGCACCCGTCGCTCGCCGACGGTCGCCACGAGCGCCTGCGCCGCCGCGCCGTCGAGCTCGACGCCGAGCCGCTTCGCCTCGCCGATCGCCCAGCGCGGCAGGTCGCGGGCCTTCAGCGCCTTCTCCGCGACGAGCGTCCCGCCGATCTTCTCGACGGTCGTGACGAGCGCCTTCGGCGCCTGCTTGCGCTTGTCCTCGTAGGCGACGAAGGCGACGGTCGTCGTCTCCGGGTCCATCGCGACGAGCGCCGGGACGAGGGCCTCGGTGACCTCGGCGTCCTTCCAGCCCTCGACGCCCTCCACGAGCACGAAGCGCCGCCCGAGGCCGAGCGTCATCGCCGAGAGGGCCCCGGCGGCCTCGACCGGCCCGGTGCCGGCCGGCAGCTGCTCGACGCTCTCCGGACCGACCTCTCGCTCGGCCGCCGCGTGCAGGCGCGCGCGCCGCTCGCCGACGCGCGCGTGGTCGTCGCCGTGCAGGAGGTAGGCGGGCAACCAGGCGGCCATCGGTCCGCAGGCTCGCAGACCGGGCGGCGGCGCGCCGCCCGGGGCCGCGGAGGCCCTACGCGTCCCGCCCGGCCACCGGGTGCTCGGCGGTCGGGCGCTCGTGGACGACCGCGCCGCCCGGCGCGGGGGCCACGTCGATCACCGCCGGCACGCGGGCGATGAGCCGCTCGCCGCAGCTCCAGCAGAACTCCGCGGAGCGCCCGTGCGGCGCACCGCAGAAGCGGCAGTGGCCGCCGATGCCGGCGTGGTCGGCGAGCAGGCGCTCGACCTCGCTCAGCCGCGCGTCGACGACCTGCAGCTCCGCCGCCCGGCGGGCAAGGACCTCCGGCCGGAAGTGGTCCCGCACCGCCATCTCGTACGTCAGCCCGCCGAGGTCCCAGGTCCGCTCGGCGACCTCCTCGGCGAGCCGGCGACGCTCGGCCAGCAGCGCCTCGTGGCCGGCGGTGCGGGGCGCGGCGACCGGCAGCTCGCCAGCGGGCGCGGCGGTGCGACGCAGGGGGCTCACTCGCCGCCCCCGGCGTTCGGGTCGCCGTCGCCGGTGACGACGACGTCGGGGAGGTTCTTGGAGACCTCGGCGGCCTCCTTCGGCGTCTTCGCGGTCTCGAGCCGCTTGATCGCCTGCTGCGACTGCTGCACGACCGCCTTCGGGGCGGCCTTCGGCTTCGCCGGGGTCGCGGACTCCTCGTCTCCGCCGCCGGCGTCCTCGGCCTCGTCGCCTCCGCCGTCGTCGGCGGTCCCGGCGTCCGTCGCGGCCGCGGCCGCCGTCGTCGCCGGCGCCGCGGCAGCGCCGGCCGCGCCCAGCACCAGCGGCTGCTGCCCCCCGCCGTCGTCGCCACCGCCCACGAGCACCCCGACGCCGAACGCGAGCAGGACGCAGGCCAGCGCGGCGAGCGTCGTCAGCAGCGTCGGGGACTGGCCCGCGCCGCTCCCGCCGACGGTCGCCGGGGGCACGTAGACCACCGGGGGGCCCGGCGCCGGGGCGGACGAGGAGGCGTCGAGCGCGAGCGCGTCGCGGTACGGCAGCCGGCCGCCGTCGCGGCGGGCCCCGCAGCGCAGGCAGTAGCGCTGGTCGGGCGCCATCGACGCGCCGCACGCGGCGCAGGCGCCTCCGCGCGGATCGATCGGCGGGAACGGGGTCGTGCTCATCGGCGGGTCCTCATCGGGCAGCGGGAGCGGGCGGGGCGGCGGCCACGAGCCGGCCGCGGGTCGGATCGCCGACGACGAACGTCGTGACGTCGCGGCGCTCGCCCGGTGGCAGCTCGAGCACCTTCGCGGTGCCGGCCGCGACCGGGCGGCCGTCGCGCAGGGCGACGGTGAAGACGGTCAGGTCGCGCACGACGCGACGACCGAGGTTGCGCACGACGGCGCGCACGACGGGACGCCCGTCCTCGCGGCCCGCGCGCAGGGCGCTGACGCGCACGCGGGGCAGCGCACCGCCGATCGGGCGCCCGCGACCGACGGCCGCGCGGACCGTCCGCGCCCGGCCCCGGAGCGCGGGTAGGTGGTCGTTGACCCACCACAGGCGCGCGCCCGGCGCCAGCGACGGGATCCGCAGCTGCGCCGTCTCCAGCCCGACGGTCCGGTTCGTGTAGTCGACGCCGTCGCCGCGCACGCGCACGGCGACCGGCAGGTCGCGCCACGCCCGCCCCGAGCGGTTGACGACCTCGACGACGACCGCCGCCGCGTCGCCGCTCGGCAGCACCGTCGGGCGGCCCGCCCGCACGCCGCGTGGCGCGCGGCCCTGGCGCTCGAGGCCCGTCGCGGCCTGCTGCTCGCGCGCGAGCCGCTCGCCGATCCGCGCGCTCACGTCCTGGGTCGTCTCGCAGCCGCCGAGCGCGAGCCCGGCGAGCGCCAGCGGCAGCAGCGGAGCGACCGCGCGGCGGCGCGAGGCGGAGGTGCCGCCCGGCCGGCTCACCCGAAGGTGCCCTCGACGTACTCGCGCGTGCGCTCCGCGCGGGGGCGCTCGAAGACCTCCGCGGCCGGTCCGTACTCGACGAGGTCGCCGAGGTACATGAACGCGACGTCGTCGGCGACGCGACGCGCCTGCTGGAGGTTGTGCGTGACGATCACGATCGCCAGCTCCCGCCGGAGCTCGGCGATGAGGTCCTCGATGAC
>JALRCL010000801.1 GCA_023268575.1 Patulibacter sp. | reverse complement strand
GGGCTCGGCGGGAACGTCCTCGTCCACCGCGTCGTCGTCCGCGGCGGCGTCGTCGGACGGCTCCGGAGCGGTGTCGTCGGACGCCTCGGGGGCATCGGCGGATGCCTCGGCATCCGTCGCCTCCGTGCCCTCGACGGCCTCGTCGCCGTCGATCTCGTCCTCGTCGGACGGCGGCTCCCACGTGCCGTTGAGCACGGCCTTCGAGGGGCTGAGCATCATCGTCATGTTGCGGCCCTCGAGGTTCGGCCGCTGGTCGATCTGGGCGAGATCGCCGAGATCCTCCACGAGCCGCTCGAGCACCTCGCGCCCCTTCTCGGGGTGCGTGACCTCGCGGCCGCGGAACATGATCGTGACCTTGACCTTGTCCTTGCCCTTGAGGAACCGGACGACGTGCCCCTTCTTCGTGGCGTAGTCGTGGTCGGCGATCTTGGGCCGGAACTTGATCTCGCGCACCACGACCTGGGTCTGGTGCTTCTTGGCGGCCTTCTTCTTCTGGGCCTGCTCGTACTTGTACTTCGAGTAGTCGAGCACCCGGCAGACGGGCGGGCGAGCCTGGGCCGCGACCTCGACGAGATCGAGGTCCCGCTGCTGCGCATAGCGGAGAGCCTCGTCGGTGCGCATCACACCGATCTGGTTGCCGTTCTCGTCGATGACCCGGACCTCAGGGACCCGGATCCGGTCGTTGACCCGAGTGGTATCGCGCTCGGGCGGGCGCCGGTCGAACCTGCGGGGGACCGGCACTAGGAGGAGCTGTGCGCGCGGCGCAGAGCGCGCGAGGTATCGCTAGCAAACAAGGAACCGATCATAGCGGCTCGTCGCCAGCGCGCCAGCCCGTGTCCGGCGACGGGTGGCGGACCACCCCGCCGAGCGCCGCCCCGGGAGCGAGCGCCCACCTCGTGCGTCGCGGCCGGGGCGCCCCCGGCCGGCCGGTCGGCGCGCGCCCTAGGCTGCACCCGTGGAGCTGCTCTTCGTCTGCCTCGGGAACATCTGCCGCTCGCCGACCGCGGAGGCCGTGATGGCCGGCCTCCTCGCCGACGCCGGCCTCGATCACCGCGTCCACGTGGACTCCGCCGGCACCGGCAGCTGGCACGTCGGGCATCCGGCCGATCCACGGTCGCAGGCGGCAGCAGCCGAGCGCGGGATCGAGCTCACGAGCCGGGCGCGCCAGGTGACCGAGGCGGACTTCGAGCGGTTCGACCTGCTGCTGGCCATGGACCGCCAGAACGCCGCCGACCTCCGCGCGCTGGCGCCGGACGACGACGCGGCGGCGAAGGTCCGGCTCCTGCGGGAGTTCGACGCCGCGGCGGCACGGGACGGCGACCTCGACGTGCCCGACCCGTACCACGGGGGGCCGCGCGGATTCGAGGACGTCCTGGACCTCGTCGACGCCGCCTGCCGGGGGCTGCTGGCGGAGGTCCGGACGCGCGCGTGAGCGGCGCGGCCGTCGACCGCGCGGCCCTCGGGGTCGCCCTCGGCGCCGCGCTCGGCCGCCCAGTCCGCGCGCTGCGCCCCGTCCCGGGCGGCGACCTGAACGAGGCGTTCCTGGCCGAGGGCGACGGCGGGGCGCGGTGCTTCGTGAAGTCCGCGCGCGATGCGCGCCCCGGCGCCTACGCCGCCGAGGCGGCCGGGCTGCGGTGGCTGGCCGACGCGGGCGCGCTGCCGGTGCCTGCGGTGCTGGCGGTCGGGGAGCCGGACGGCCAGGGCCCGCCGTTCCTCGCACTGGAGTGGGTCGACCCGGGGCGGGCCCGCCCGAGCACGGCCGAGCGCCTCGGTCGGGGCCTCGCGGCGCTGCACGCCGCCGGCGCGCCCTCGTTCGGCAGCGGGTCCCCGCAGCTGCTGCTCGGGCCGCTCGCGCTGCCCGACGCCCCGGCGCCCGACTGGCCGACGTTCCTGCTCGAGCGCCGGCTCGCCCCGCTCGTCCGGCTCGCCGTCGCGCGCGGCGCGCTGGACCCTGCGGCCACCGCGTTGCTGGAGCGGCTCGCGGAGCGCCTGCCCGAGCTCGCGGGCCCGCCCGAGCCGCCCGCGCGGCTGCACGGCGACCTCTGGGTCGGCAACGTCCACGTCGATCGCGACGGCGCGCCGTGGCTCGTCGATCCGGCGGCGCACGGCGGTCACCGCGAGGTCGACCTGGCGATGCTGCGGCTGTTCGGCAGCGGCTACGGCCCGGGGTCGGCGTTCCGCGCCGCGTACGAGGAGCGCGCGCCGCTGGCCGCCGGCGCCGAGGACCGCGTCGCGCTCTGGCAGCTCGCGCCGCTGCTCGTGCACGCCGCGCTGTTCGGCGGCGGCTACGGCGACCGGGCGCTCGCGACGCTCCGCCGCTACGCCGCCTGATCGACGGCGACGCCGTCGCGCAGGTGGACGCGCTCGCCGTCGGGCCCGAAGATCGCGATCGCCTCGACCGGGCCGTCCACGGCGCCGAACCAGTGCGGCTCGAGGGTGCTGAACTCCACGGCCTCCCCCGGCTCGATCACGAGGTCCTGCTCGCCGAGCAGCAGGCGCAGCCGGCCGTGGAGGACGTAGAGCCACTCGTGACCGGGGTGGACGGGGAGCTCGGTGGGCGGATCGATCCGCTCGCGGTCGATCGTCATCTTGAACGCCTGGAGCCCCATCCCGGCGTGGTGGCGGCTCAGCGCGCGCATCTCGAGGCCCGCGCAGCGGCGCACGCCGCCCCGTACGCGGGGATCGAGCGGCTCGGCGGGCCGCAGCAGGTCGTCGACGCTCGTCCCGAGCGCGGCGGCCAGCGGCGGCAGGTGGTCGAGCGCGAGGCGGCGCTTGCCGGACTCCAGCCGGCTGAGGGTCGACACGTCGATCGCCGCGCGGGAGGCGACCGCCTCGAGCGTCAGTCCCTGCTCGATGCGCAGGGCCCGCAGGCGCCGGCGCACGGTCTCGGTGACGGGCGTGGCCTCCTCGGGCATCGGGGCGGACGGTAGAGCCCGCGGCGGCGTCCGGCGCGCGACGCTCACGTGGCGATCGCCGCGGCGAGGGCGCGCTCGGCGTCCTCCTGCACGAGGTCGTGGTTGGCGTGCGCCGCGGCGCGGACGCCCTGGTCGAGCGCCGACACGACGGCCGCCGACAGGTCGCGGACGTTGCCGGCGACCCACACGCCCGGGACCACGGTCTGCCCGAAGCCGTCGGCCTCGACCTGACGACCCATGCCGGACGGGTGGTCGTCGGCGCGCAGGCCGAGCTGCTCGGCGACGTCGGTCCGGGCGACCATCCGCGCCACCGCGAAGACCGTCCGGCGCGGGACGACCCGTCCGTCCGCGAGCCGCAGCCCGCTGATCGCGTCGTCCTGTACCTCGACGGCGGCGATCGGCTCGGCGACGACGGGGATCCCCCGCGCCGCGAGCCGCTCCGCGTCGCGCGGCTCGGGCGCCGGCCCGCCGTCCAGGAAGAGCATCACGTCGTCGGACCACTGGCGGATGAGCAGCGCGTGGGCGGCCATCGGCCCGGAGGCGAGCACGGCGATCGCCGTGTCGCGGACCTCGTGCCCGTGGCAGTACGGGCAGTGCACGACGTCGCGACCCCAGCGCTCGCGCAGCCCCGGGATCGACGGCAGCTCGTCGCGCAGGCCCGCGGCGAGGATCACCCGGCGGGAGCGCAGGCGACGACCGTCCTCGAGCTCCAGCGCGAAGGCGACGGCGTCCGGCGCGTCCGGCGTCACGGCTCTCGCGCGGGCGACCCGGCCGGCGACGACGCGCCCGCCGTAGCCGCGGACGTCGGCGGCGCCCAGGCGCAGGAGCTCGCCCGGGGCTAGCCCCTCGCGCGTGAGGAAGCCGTGGATCCCCTCGGCGGGGAGGTTGCGCTGCGCCCCGTCGTCGACGACGACGACGGAGCGTCCGGCCCGCGCGAGGGTCAGCCCGGCGCTGAGCCCGGCGGCCCCACCGCCGATCACGGCGACGTCGCAGGCGGCGGGCAGCTCGTCGGAGGTCATGCCCCGACGGTGACCGACGTCTCCGGCGGTGGCAATCGTTCTTGCCGATCCGGCAATCCGGCCGGCTCCGGCTCCGTGGCCCGCCGGTCGGACCTGGAGGGCGCGGGCACCCTCCCGAACCGACCGGGCGAGCCGACGTGGTCCGCGCGCCCGCGGCGTCGCTCAGCCCGCGGGCGTGAGCGCGCGGGAGCGGAGCGCCGTGGCGAGCCGCTCGACGACGTCGGCGACCGGGGCCGCCGCGTCCTCCTCGCCACCGTGGTGGCGCAGCGTCAGCGTGTCCTCGTCGGCCTCGCGGTCCCCGACGACGGCCATCAGCGGGACCTTGCCCAGCTCGGCCTCGCGGATCTTGCGGCCCACCGTCTCGGTGCGGTCGTCGACCTCGACCCGCAGCCCGGCGGCCCGCAGGCGGCCGGCGATCGCGTGCGCCGCGTCGGCGTGGCGGTCGGACACGGTCAGCAGCGCGACGTGGACCGGCTGCAGCCAGAACGGCAGCGCCCCGCCGGTGTGCTCCAGGAGGATGCCGACGAAGCGCTCGTAGCTGCCCAGCAGCGCGCGGTGCAGGACGACGGGCCGGTGCTCGGCGTTGTCCGCGCCGGTGTAGGTGAGGTCGAAGCGCTCCGGCGCCTGGTAGTCGATCTGCACGGTGCCCAGCTGCCAGGAGCGGCCGAGCGAGTCGTGGAACTGGATGTCGATCTTCGGCCCGTAGAACGCGCCGTCGCCCTCGTGCACGACGTAGGGCAGCTCGTTGGCCTCCAGCGCGGTGCGCAGATCGCCCTCTGCGCGGTCCCACATCTCGTCGGAGCCCAGGCGGTTCTCCGGTCGGGTCGAGAGCTCGTAGGTGAAGTCCTCGTCCGCGAAGCCGAAGAGGCGGTACGTGTCCTGCGCGAACCGCAGGCAGGCGGTGACCTCGTCCTGGATCTGGTCCTCGGCGACGAAGAGGTGCGCGTCGTCCTGGCAGAACTGGCGGACGCGGAGCAGGCCGTGCAGCGCGCCGGAGAGCTCGTTGCGGTGCAGCAGGCCGGGCTCGGAGAAGCGCACCGGCAGGTCGCGGTAGCTCCAGCGGGTCTGCCGGTAGAGCTCGTAGTGGCCGGGGCAGTTCATCGGCTTGAAGCCCATGTTCGGCTCGATCGCGCGGCCCTCCTCGGCCGCGGTCGCCACGTCGCCGGTCGCGGTGAGGAACATGTCGTCGCGGTACTTGTCCCAGTGCCCGGAGGTCTTCCAGAGCGAGCTGTCGTAGAGCTGCGGGGTCTTCACCTCGGTGTAGCCGCGCTCGTCGCCCATCTCGCGGCTGAGGCCGACGAGGTCGTTGAAGACGCGGGTGCCCGAGGGGGTCCAGAACGCCGAGCCCGGCGCCGCCTCGCTGAAGTGGTAGAGCCCGAGCTCCTTGCCGAGCTTGCGGTGGTCGCGCTGCCGGGCGAGCTCGAGCCGCTCGAGGTGCGCGGTGAGGTCCTTCTTCTTGAAGAACGCCGTGCCGTAGATCCGGGTCAGCTGCTCGCGACTCGCGTCGCCGCGCCAGTACGCGCCGGCGAGCGACTGGATCTTGAACGCGCCGATCCGCTTCGTCGACGGCGCGTGCGGGCCGCGGCAGAGATCGGTGAACGGCCCGTTGGTGTACAGCGTGACGGTCTCGACCTGCTGGTCGCGGACGAGGTCCTCGATGAG
>JALRCL010000763.1 GCA_023268575.1 Patulibacter sp. | reverse complement strand
TCGTCCGCGCCGTGCGGTCGCGCGCACCACGCCCCGAGGGCGTCGGCCTCGCCGGCCTCCAGCAGCGCGCCGCGCAGCTCGGCGTGGAGCTCCTCGCTGAGATCGCGCACCCCGGGGGCGCCCGAGCTCGGCAGCAGCGGGCCGTGGTAGGCGTCGACGGCGTCCGTCAGCCGCCCCGCGGCGAGATGCCGGCGGACCTCCAGCAGGTCGCTGGTGACGCCCGGTGCCAGCCGGTACGGGCGGGTCAGCAGCGCACCCGGGAGCCGCGTGCGCAGCCGTGAGCAGGCGGCGCGCGCGGTGCTGTCGTTCGCCGCGTCGCCGTGGAGGAGCACCGCGAGCTGCTCGGCCGACAGGCCCTCGGGATGCACGGACAGCAGCGCGAGCACCTCGGCGTGGCTGCGGCTCAGCGGCACGTGCCGCGGTGGCAGGCCGTGACCGTCGCTCGGCGTGCCGACGCCGGCCAGCGGGCTCGACGTCCCCAGCAGGCGCAGGCTCACGCGCGGTCGCTCGTCCCGGCGGGTCGCCTCGGGGTACACGAGGAACCCGTCGCCGCCGACGGGCTCGGCGTGTCCCCGGCGCCCGTCGGGCAGGAGCACCGGTCCGCCGGCCGTCGGGACGGCGAGCCGCCAACCGCCCCGCGGCGCGGCGTCGGGTGCGGGCGCGCCGCCCTCGAGCGGGACGACCCGCCCGCTCGGGCTGAGCGCCATCGCGGGGCGCGGGGCGCCGGCGGGACGGCGGCGCGCCCGGTCGCGCAGGCGCTGATCGCGCCGCCGGACCCGTGCCAGCAGCGCCGCCTCGGCGGCACGCGCGGCGCCGGCGAGGAACGGGAGCGTGCGGGCGTCGATCGTCCGCAGGTCGGCGGTGACGTCCAGCACTCCGAGGACGCGCCCGGTCTCCGGGTCGTGGATCGGGGCCGCCGAGCAGGTCCAGCCGTGGACGGCCGGGCGGAAGTGCTCGGCGCTGAAGATCTGGACGGCGTGGTCCTCGACCAGGGCGGTCCCGACGGCGTTCGTGCCCGCGCCCGCCTCGCTCCAGTCGGCGCCCGCGGCGAAGCCCATCTCCGCGCCGGCGAGCTCGAGCGCCCCGTCGTCCCCGTCGACCCACAGCAGGACGCCGCGGTCGTCGCTCAGCGCCACGAGGTGCGTGGCCCCACCGTCGATGCCGCGCAGGGCGCGCCGCAGGAGGTCGCGCACGTCGGCCAGCGGGTGCGCGCGCCGTCGCGCCTCGAGGTCGTCGTCGGCCAGCAGCACCGGCGCGCGGTCGACGCCCGGATCGACTCCGGCGGCCGCCGAGCGCTGCCACGAGCGATCGATGACCTCGCGCACCTCCTCCGCGACGCGCCGACCGGAGCGGGCGGTCTCGTGAGCGCGCGCGAGCCGGAGGGCGTGGCGGACGGGGTCCGCGACGGCCTCGACGGCGGTCCACGGGTCGGTCGACTTGCGCATCTCTCCGCTGTCGAGCCTACGCCCGCGCGCGCGGGCGGCGGGAACGATGCGGACGAGCGGGCATCGGGAGCGCGTTCTTGGCGCGTTGCCGCTCTCCTCCGGCAACGTGGCGGCAACGGGGCCGGGCGTACGGTCGCCTCGACGGGGTGACGCGGACGCCGAGCCCCAACCGTCCCGCCGGACTCGCCGGCACCCACGGAGGAGAGGACCCACATGGCCAGCACGCTCAGCGACACCCCGACCGCCCAGGCCGCGGCCGGCTTCCTGCAGGGCACGAAGCGGCTCCTGATCGACGGCGAGCTCGTCGACGCCGCCTCGGGCCGCACCTTCGAGACGATCGACCCGGGCAACGGCCAGGTCCTCGCCACCGTCGCCGAGGGCGACGCGGAGGACATCGATCGCGCCGTGAAGGCCGCGCGCCGCGCCTTCACCGGCCCGTGGTCGCGGATCTCGCCCTCCGAGCGCGGTCGCATCATCCACCGCCTCGGCGACCTCGTGGCCGAGCACGCCGAGGAGCTCGCCGAGCTCGACTCGCTCGACAACGGCAAGCCGAAGGCCGTCGCGCAGGCCGCGGACGTCGCCCTCGCCGCCGACCTCTTCTGGTACATGGCCGGGTGGGCGACGAAGATCAAGGGCGGCACCGTCACGCCGTCGGTGCCCTACCTGCCGGACGCCGAGTTCCACGCCTACACGCTGCGCGAGCCGCTCGGCGTCGTCGGCCAGGTCATCCCGTGGAACTTCCCGCTGCTCATGGCGGCGTGGAAGATCGGCCCGGCGCTGACGACCGGCAACACGATCGTCCTGAAGCCCGCCGAGCAGACGCCGCTGTCGGCCCTGCGCCTCGGCGAGCTGGCGCTCGAGGCGGGCGTGCCCGCGGGCGTCCTGAACATCGTGCCCGGCTACGGCGAGACCGCCGGCGCCGCGCTTGCCGAGCACCCCGACGTCGACAAGATCGCCTTCACCGGCTCGACCGAGGTCGGCAAGATCATCGCCCGCGCCGCGACCGGCAACCTCAAGCGCGTGTCGCTCGAGCTCGGCGGCAAGTCGCCGAACATCATCTTCGACGACGCCGACATCGACGCCGCGATCGCGGGCGCCGCCCAGGGCATCTTCTTCAACCAGGGCGAGGTCTGCTCGGCCGGCTCGCGCCTCTACGTCGCCGAGCAGCACTTCGACCAGGTCGTCGAGGGCGTCTCCGCCGCGGCGAAGGGGATCAAGGTCGGCTACGGCCTCGAGGCCGACACGGAGATGGGCCCGCTCGTCTCGCAGGAGCAGTTCGACCGCGTCACCGGCTACCTGAAGAAGGGCCAGGAGGAGGGGTCGAGCGCCGCGACCGGCGGCCACGCCATCGACCGGCCCGGCTACTACGTCGAGCCGACGGTCATCACCGGCGCCGACGCGAGCCACGCGATCGTCCGCGAGGAGGTCTTCGGGCCCGTCATCGCCGCGCTGCCGTTCTCGGACGTCGACGACCTCGCCCGTCAGGCCAACGACTCCCACTACGGCCTCGCCGCCGGGGTGTGGACCCGCGACGTCTCGAAGGCGCACCAGCTCGCCAAGCGGATCCAGGCCGGCACGGTGCACGTCAACACGTACCACGTGTTCGCCGCTGAGCTGC
>JALRCL010000113.1 GCA_023268575.1 Patulibacter sp. | reverse complement strand
AACATGGCGAACGGCGACGCGGACCCGGGAGGGCTGGCCCCGGCCCGGACGCCCGACGCGGCGGACCGGCGTCCGCGGGCCGTCAGACCGTGCCGTGCAGGAAGTACCAGACGAAGAACCCGGCCACGACCGCCAGGAGCGGGTGCACGTCGCGCCACCGGCCGCGCAACACGGCGATCAGGACGTAGAGGACCATGCCCGCCCCGACGCCGTTGGCGATCGAGAACGTGAACGGCATCAGCGCGATCGTCGCGAACGCCGGGACCGCCAGGCCGACGTCCTCCCAGTCGATGTCGGCCACGACGCTGAGCATCAGCGCGCCGACGATCACGAGCGCCGGCGCCGTCGCGGCCGCCGGGATCATGCCCACGAGCGGGGCGAAGAACATCGCGGCGAGGAACAGGACGCCGGTCACGACGTTCGCCAGGCCGGTCCGACCGCCCTGCTCGACCCCCGCCGAGCTCTCGATGTAGATCGTGTTCGACGACGCCGAGGCCGCACCGCCGGCGACCGCGCCGGCCGACTCGACGAGCAGTACCCGGCGCATCTGCGGCAGCCGCCCGGCGGCGTCGGTGAGCCCGGCGCGGCGACCGAGCGCCAGCGCGGTGCCCATCGCGTCGAAGAAGTTCGCCATGAGCACCGTGAGCACCAAGCCGATCGCCGCGGCCAGCCCGAGCGTGCTGAAGAAGTCCAGCGAGAACGCCCCGACGAGGCCGAGGTCCGGCGTGTCGGCGAGCCGGTCCGGTCGGACCGCCCCCGGGATCGGGGTCCCGGCCGCGAGCTGGTTGACGACGATCGCCAGGCCCGTCGACAGGACGATGCCGATGAGCAGCGCGCCCGGCACGCGACGAGCCATGAGCACCGCCATCGCCACGAGCCCCACGACGAACACCGCCGTCGTCCACGTCCCGAGGTCCGGCGTGAGCGCGACGATCGGGGCGTCCGAGTCCGGCCGGGCGACGATCCCGGCGTCGACGAAGCCGATGAACGCGATGAACAGGCCGATTCCGGCGCCGATCGCGCGCTTCAGCGCGTCCGGGATCGCGTTCATCACCGCCTCGCGCAGCCCGGCGACGACGAGGACGAGCATCACGATGCCCTCGACGACGACGACGCCCATCGCCTCCGCCCACCCCAGGCCCTCGCCCGCCACGAGCGTGTAGGCGACGAAGGCGTTGATGCCCAGGCCGGCGGCGAGCGCGAACGGGACGTTCGCGAAGAGGCCCATCGCGATCGTCAGCACGCCCGCGACGAGCGCGGTGACGGTCACGAGCTCGGCGTGGTCCAGCCGCACGCCGGCCGCGTCGGGCAGCGCCCCGAGGACCGATGGGTTGACCGCGAGGATGTAGGCCATCGTCGCGAAGGTCGCGACGCCGGCGAGCACCTCGGCCCGCACCGTGCTGCCGCGCTCGCTGATGGCGAAGAGGCGCTCCGTCAGCATGTGCCGCCCACCCTAGGACGGCGGCAGGACGCCCTGGCTGGACGACGGGCGGACCTCGCCCGCCGCCGCTGCGCCCGCGCGGCCGGTGGCGAGCGTCGGCCCGCCACCACGCCGCGCGAGGGTCAGCCGGTCTGCAGCATCTCGGCCGCGAGGAACGACAGCTCGAGCGACTGCTGGGTGTTCAGCCGCGGATCGCACGCCGTCTCGTAGCGCGACGCGAGCTGGTCCTCGGAGATCTCCTGGGCGCCGCCGACGCACTCGGTGACGTCCTCGCCGGTGAGCTCCACGTGGATGCCGCCCGGGTGGGTCCCGAGCCGGCGGTGGACCTCGAAGAAGCCCTTGACCTCGTCCACGATCCGGTCGAACGCGCGCGTCTTGTACCCGCTCGGCGCCTCGTGCGTGTTGCCGTGCATCGGGTCGCACTGCCAGACCACCCGGTGCCCGGACCGCTCGACGGCCTCGATGATCGGCGGCAGGGCCTCGCGGACCTTGTCGTTGCCCATCCGCGAGACGAGGCAGACGCGGCCGTCGATCTTGTGCGGATCGAGCACCTCGAGCAGGTCCAGCGCGTCCTGCGGCGTGGACGTCGGCCCGAGCTTCACGCCCGTGGGGTTCGCCGTGAGCGCGGCGAAGCGGACGTGCGCGCCGTCGATCTGGCGGGTCCGCTCGCCGATCCACTGCATGTGGGCCGAGAGGTTGTACAGCCGGCCCTCGTGGAGCCGCAGCAGCGCGCGCTCGTAGTCCAGGACGAGGAGCTCGTGGCTGGCGTGCATGTCGACGGAGTGCAACGACTGGTCGTCGACGCCGCAGGCCTCCATGAAGCGCAGGCTGCGATCGATGTCGGTCGCGACCCGCTCGTAGCGCGCGCCCGCGGGCGAGTTCGCGACGAAGTCCTTGTTCCACTCGTGGACGTGACGCAGGTCGGAGACCGAGGTGATCGCGCGGGTGAGGTTCATCGCCGCCGACGCGTTGGCGTACGCGCGCAGCATCCGGCCCGGGTCCGGGACCCGGCCGGTGGCGTCGGGCTCCAGCGCGTTGACCATGTCGCCGCGGTAGGAGGGCAGGCCCAGCGCGTCGGTGTCGGAGCTGCGCGGCTTCGCGTACTGCCCGGCGATCCGCGCGAGCTTCACCACCGGCATCGACGTGGAGTACGTCAGGACGACGGCCATCTGCAGCAGCGTCCGGATCGTGCCGCGCAGGTGCGCCTCGGTGTTGTCGACGAACGTCTCGGCGCAGTCGCCGCCCTGGAGCAGGAACGCCTCGCCGCGCGCGACGGCCCCGAGCCGCTCCTGCAGCCGGTCGACCTCGTCGGGCAGCGTCACCGGAGGCACCGCCTCGAGCAGCCGGCGGACCTTGACCGTGTACTCCGCGTCGGGCCACGAGGGCTGCTGCAGCGCGGTGCGCGACAGCGCGTCGTCGAGCGCGGCGCGCAGCTCCGACGGCAGCGGCGGGAGATCCGGCAGCGACTCCCCCGGGATGTCGATCGTCCAGTTCACGCCAGCCAGACTACGAAGCTCGGCGCGTCGGCGCCCTGCCACCGGGGCGAGGCCCCCTCCGCCGGTCGCGCCCGGACGTGCCGACGCCCGCCGGGCGAGGGCCGGGCGGGCGTCGAGGGCGCTGCGTCGTGGCGCGGGTCGAGCCCGCGTCGGATCAGGCCAGGAGGCCGGTGCTCGTGACGAGCTTCAGCGTCCCCGCCTCGCTGCGGGCCTTGTCGAACGTCTTCGGCGCCGGGTAGTCCGACGGCTTGGCACCGACCGCACCGCCGCCGAGGATGTAGCGGATCCAGGCCGCGTGACGCGCCTCGACCGAGTGGATCGAGAGCGCGGCGACGACGTAGGCGCGCGTCTTGATGTTCGGCCCCTGCCCGGCGTACGCCGCGACGCCGGCGTCCTCGAGCGCCTTCGCGGTCGCGCCGAAGTTCTGGGCCGAGATCGCGGTGGCGACGGCGCTCATGTCGAGCTTCGGCGCCTTGACCGCGGCCTTGCCGAGGCCCTTCTTCAGGAAGTCGACGTGCTCCTTCTCGTGCACGGCCACGACCTGGGCGAACTGCTTGAGCTCCGGGCTGGCGAACTGGTCCTGGTCGACCGCGGCCTTGTAGAAGGCGGCCTCGAGGTACTCGAGGGTCAGGGCGTAGTTGAGGATCTTGACGTCGTTCTTCGTCGACTTGTTCTTCGTCGAGATCTTCGCCTGGGCGATCGACGGCAGGCCGAAGACCGACGCGCCGACCACGGCGCCGGCACCGGCCAGCGCGCCGTTGCGCAGGAACGTGCTGCGGTCGAAGCCGGCGGCCTCGGCGGCCTCGCGGACGTCGCCGTCGACGTCGAGCTGGTCGAGGTTGATCTGGTGCGACACAGGGTCCTCCCGGGGGTCGGAACGGTGGGGGACGCCGTCCGGCGCCCCTCTATCCGCACCAACGACGCAGGTCGCCGACCGGATGCACCCTGGTCGCCCGAAGCCGCGGGCGCCCGGCGCCGGGACCGGGACGACGCCCGGTGCCGGCGGGGACGCCCGCGCGACGATCAGTCGCCCGCGGGCGCCAGCGGCGCCTCAGCGGCGACGCTCAGCCGGCGCGCCGCGACCCCGACGGCGCGGAGGTAGGCGATCGCGGAGGCGCGGATCGTGTCCGGGTCCACGCCCTGCCCGGCACCGGTCACCCGATCGCCGGCCGCGACGCCCGGCAGCGCGGTGCGGACCGCCGCGCCGGCGGTCCCGAGCTCGACGATCACGGAGACGTGCGCGAGCGCGTCCTGGCCCTCGGACACGGCGTCGACGTGGTATTCCCGCAGGCGGGCGTCGAGGCCGACCGCCGCGTCGAT
>JALRCL010000696.1 GCA_023268575.1 Patulibacter sp. | reverse complement strand
CGGTCGACCCCGTCGTCCCCTCAGGGCGCGACGGGGCGCCCGACCGGCTGCAGCCGGAGCACCGTGACCGCCGTGAGGTGCAGCTCGGACCGCCGGGGCGGACCGCCGATCCGGTGCTCGATCTCGCGGATCCGCAGCGGCGTGGCGCCGACGAGCAGCGCCGCGAGCCGCCGGAAGTCCGTCCGCACGTCGACGACGCCGTAGCCCGCGAGCACGAGGAAGACCGGTCGCCGCGACGCGACGTCGACGAGCCACCGCACGAGCGCGGGATCGTCGAGCGGCGCACGGCCCCGCTGGAACGCCATCCGGCCGGCACCGATCATCAGCACGGGGCGCTCCTGGCGCAGCGCCAGTGCCGGGCCGAGCGCCGACCAGGCGCGCTCGCCCGGCCCGACGATCACGAGCGGGTCCCGCCCGGTGATCTGCGCGTCGACCGCCTCGACCTGCGCCGGCACCCCGTCGAACTCCGTCGTCGACAGCGCCGGCCACGCGTTGCGCAAGCCGACCGCACCGGCCGCGAGCGCGAGCAGCAGCGCCCCCGCCAGCACCGGCCGCCGACGGTCGCCCGGCCAGTGCCAGGCGACGGCCACGGCGATCCCGGCGAGGACCGCCGCCACCGGCAGCGCGGCCGGGAGGAACCGTCGCGCGGTCCAGTACTGGTCCGGCTGCAGCACCTGCGGGTCGCCCGCGACGAGCCCGAGCGCCAGCGCCGCCGCGAGCAGCAGGGGGAGCGCGGCCCAGCGCGCCTCGAGCGCCCCCGCGCGGCCGAGCAGCAGCGCCACGGCACCGAGCGCCGCGAGCACGAGCCCGGGCGCCGTCGCGTAGGTCCGGAAGATCTCGAGGCCCTCGGCGGGCGGCGCGACGGCCACGACGACGCCGCCGACCGTCACGAGCGCCGCGAGCGCAGCGGGCAGGCGACGCGCCGCGGGAGCGCCTGCGGCCCGGGCCAGGCCGGCCGGCCAGGTGCGGGGCCACGGCAGGCCCGCGACGAGCAGGACGAGGGCGAGGGTGCCGGCGGCGATCGCGCCCACGAGCGCGTGGCCGGACACGCCGCCGAGGACGTGCCCGACGCTCTCGTCGGTGTACGCGCGGGTGATGGTCGCCGCGCGCGCGGCCGCGTAGGCGAGCGGCACCGCGAGCCCGGCGGCGAGCAGGAGGACCGCCCGGCGCCCGCGGTGGCGCAGCAGCACCGCGACGAGCACGGCGACGGCGACGAGCGGCCACGCGTCGGGGCGCAGCAGCCCGAGCGTCCCGAGGGCGGCTCCGGCGGTGACGGTCGCCGCGGGCGTGCCGCGGGCGATCGCCGTCCAGCTCGCGAGGCCCGCCGTGAGCAGCACGACCCCCGACGGGACCTCGGTCATCGGGTAGCGCGAGAAGTAGAGCAGCGCGGCGTCCGTGGCCACCAGCGCCCCGGCCGCGACCGCGGCCACGCGTGCGTGCCGTCGGCCCGCGAGCAGCGCGGCCGCGGTCGCGACGAGCAGCGCGAGGACGACGCCCGCGAGGGTGATGACCCACTGCCCGCCGCCCCCGGTGACCGTCGCGCCCGCAGCGAGCAGCGACGGAGTCGCGTGGTAGCCGTGCGGGACGGTGGCGCCGCTGCGCGCGAGGAAGAAGCCCGGCAGGACCTTGTCGCGATCGAACCCGAGCTCGTCGCCGCCGAAGCGCGCCATTCCCGCGGCGACGTCTGGGTCGGCCTCGAGCTGCAGCGTCCCGGTGGCGCGCAGGTGCTCGCCGGCGAGGACGTAGAACCCGGCGTCGCGTCCGCCGAGGTCGAACGCGTACGCGGGCAGCGTCGCGGCGACCGCGCCGGCGAGGGCCACCGCCAGCAGTGCCCGGCGCGAGACGCGCACCGTCCCGGCGCCGCGCCCGCCGGCCCACGTGGCGGCGGCCACGAGCGCGAGTGCCACCAGGAGGACGCCGACGGGACCGAACCGGCGGGTGTCGGCGAGCGCCTGGAAGGCCAGCGCGGCGACGGTCAGCCCGGTGCCGAGGGCGATCGCCGTGCCCGCGGGACGGGGGAGGCCCGTGGTCCACCGTCCAGTGAGTCCGCGCC
>JALRCL010000679.1 GCA_023268575.1 Patulibacter sp. | reverse complement strand
ACGTGGGGCACGAGCGGGGCGGGCGAGGCGGTCCTCCTCACCGGCACCTACCAGGAGGCCGGCGAGATCAGCCAGCGCGTCCTCTCGGCGCTCCCGCCGCTGATCGTCCTGCCGGCGGCGACCTGGAGCTCGCCGCTCGTGCCGCTGCTCGCCGACGAGATGGCCCGCGACGCCCCGGGCCAGGAGGCGGTCCTGGACCGGTTGCTCGACCTCGTGCTCATCTCGGCGCTGCGCGCGTGGTTCGCCCGGCCCGACGGCGACGCGCCGGGCTGGTACCGCGCGCTCGCCGACCCGGTGGTGGGCCGCGCGATCCGGCTCCTGCAGGAGCACCCGGCGCACCCGTGGACCGTCGCGATCCTCGCCGACGAGGTCGGCCTGTCCCGCGCGGCGCTCGCGCGGCGCTTCACCGAGCTCGTCGGCGAGCCCCCGATGGCGTTCCTCACCGAGTGGCGGCTCGCGCTCGCCGCCGACCTCCTGCGCGAGCCGGGCACGACGATCGCTGCCGTCGCCCAGCAGGTCGGCTACGGCAGCCCGTTCGCGCTCTCGAGCGCGTTCAAGCGCGTCCGGGGCGTCAGCCCGCAGGAGCACCGACGGGCGGCGGACCCCCAGGCGGCCTGAGCGCCGGCCCCGCGGCACGCGGGTCGACCCGTCGCTGCCGGCGCCGCCGCGCCCGGGCCTGGCTCGACGCGGCGCCGCGGGCCGCGCTCAGAGCTCCGGGTCGAGCTCGAACGCCAGCCCGGCGATCTCCAGCTCGTCCCCGGACTCGAACCCGGCCTCGCGCAGCGCCTCGATGACGCCCATCTTCCGCAGGCGGGACTCGACGTACTCCAGCGCCTCCTCGTTGTCGAGGTCGTGGCGGGCGAGCAGCCGCTCGATCCCGGGACCGGTGACGCGGAAGGTGCCGTCGCCGTCCCGCGACGCCCGCCAGTCGCGCGCGGCCGTGGGCCGGTAGAGGCGATGCTCGGCCATCTGGGCGAGCGTCAGGTCGGCGGCCAGGAGGTCGTCGGCGGCCCGCACGGGAACGGTGCGCAGGAGCAGCGCGCGCAGCTCGTCGAGCCCGTCGCGCGTGGCGCTGGAGGTGACGAGCACCGGCACCTCGGCCGGGTGGTCGTCCTCCTCCCACGCCTCCAGCGGCGTGCCGTCGGCGCGCAGTCGCCGGCCCGCGTCGTCGACGCGCCGGCCGTTGAGCCGCTCGTCCCAGGCGCGCCGCGCCGCCTCGGCGACCTCCGGGGCGACGAGGTCGGCCTTGCTCAGGACGAGCACGCGCGGCAGCGCGGCGAGCCGCTCGTCGTAGGCGGCGACCTCGGCCTCGATCGTGGCGTGGTTCTCCACCGGGTCGCTGCCGTCGAGCGGCGCGAGGTCCAGCACGTGCACGAGCAGCCGGCAGCGCTCGACGTGGGCGAGGAACTCGTGGCCGAGCCCGCGCCCCTCCGCCGCCCCCTCGATGAGGCCCGGGATGTCGGCGACGATGAGCTGACGCTCCTCGCCCTGGATCGTGCCGAGGATCGGCTCGAGCGTCGTGAAGGGGTAGTCGGCGACCTTCGGCGCGGCGCGCGTGATGCGGGACAGGAGCGACGACTTCCCGGCGTTCGGCAGCCCGATGAGCCCGACGTCGGCGAGGAGCTTCAGCCGCAGGTCGATCCAGCCCTCGTCCCCGGGCAGGCCGCGCTCGCGGAACCGCGGGCTCTGGCGCGTCGGTGCGGCGAACCGCGCGTTCCCGCGCCCACCCGACCCGCCGCCGGCGACGCGGACCGACTGGCCGGGCACCACGAGGTCGTGCAGGGTCCCGTCGAGGCCCGTGACCTGGGTGCCGGGCGGGACGCGCACGACGAGGTCCTCGCCGTCGGGGCCCTTCTTCAGCGCGCCCTCGCCGTGCCGCCCGCGCGGCGCCTTGAAGTGCACCCGCCGCGAGAACGACTGCAGGTCGCGCAGCGAGTCGTCGCAGACGACGAGGACGTCCGCCCCGCGCCCGCCGTCGCCGCCGTCGGGCCCGCCCTTCGGGACGTGCGCCTCCCGCCGGAACGACAGGCAGCCGTCGCCGCCGCTGCCGCCCTGAACGAAGATGCGCGCGCTGTCGGAGAGCACGAGCAGATCGTCGCAGGTGACGGGCCGGCCGGGCTCCCGACGGCGCCGCCGCTCCGGCGCAGACCCGCGCGGCGCACGGTCGGGCGTCTCGCCCCGCTGCCTCGGGGGCCCGCCGCGCGACGCCGCGGATCGCTCGCGCCGACCAGCCGGGCTCCGGGCGCCGGGCTCCAGCTCAGGGCCCCGGCTCCAGGCTCAGGGCCCGGGAACCCCCTCCTCGGCCGTCGCCGCCGCAAGCAGCCGCGCGGCGTCAGCGACGGCGACGGGCCGCCTCGGCCCGGACGCGCTCGAGCTGGGCCTCGTAGCGCTCCACGGACGCCGCCCGGGCGCGGAGCGTGTCGGCCGCCTCGACGGCGGCGGCCGCCTCGGCGCGACGAGCGGCGAGCGCCAGCTCCTCGGCCCGGCGCACCGCCTCGGGGACGTCCGCGGCCGCCGGGCGCTCCTCGGCGCTCGACACGCCGCCGATCGCCCGCCGCAGCCACTCGGTGACCTGCGCGGTGCGCCGGTGCGGCCCGAAGCGCGCCTCGGCGCGGGCCTGGCGGACCGGGTCGCGGCGTCCGTAGCGCCAGTGCGCCCACGGCGAGGAGGGCTTCGCCAGCCGGACCATCGCCCACAGGCCCAGCGGCGGCAGCACGAACGACCCGAACCCGTGGAAGAACCGGGCCTTCGCGAAGCACGTGCCGGAGACGACGAGGACGCCGAGGCTGTAGCCGGCCGAGAGCAGCGTCGACAGGACGTCGTCGCCGGTGAACTGCAGCGGGTTGACGCCGAGGAAGACGAGCGCCATGAACGCCGCGGTCACGGCGACGGCGTCGATCGAGGTGCGGCCCTCGCGCGCCCAGTAGACGTCGCGCAGGTAGACCCAGAGCGCGAACTCGTCGAAGGTCAGGCCGACGCCGATGCCGAAGAGGATCGCGGCGAGGTGCATCCACGGCGCCTGGTCGTTCAGCGCGAAGCCGAACGTCCCGCCGACCATCATCAGGACGATCCCCCACACGAGGTGGTGCAGGTGGACGCCGCTGTCGGTCACGACGCTCCCGGGCCACCACGGGAAGCGCTCGCTGCGCGACATCCGCGCGCTCGTCCGGATGAACACGAACGAGCCGAGGAACGCGGCGAGGACGAGGAAGATCCCCTCGCGCCCCGGCTCCTGGACGTAGTCGCGCCAGAGGTCGGGGAGGAACCAGCTGGCGAGCATCTGCTCCTCCGACGGTACCGCGTCGGCGAGCCGGCCACGTCGCGCGCGCCCGCGCCGCGCGCGCGACGCCGGCGGCGGACGGCGCGAGGCGCGCCCGCGACGGCCGGCGAGCGGGACGGGGAGCGGTCGCGGTGCGGCCCCGCCCCGCCGGCTGCCGGCCGGGGCCGCGGCCCACCAGGCTCCCGGGGCGCAGCGGCTAGGGTCGGGCCATG
>JALRCL010000600.1 GCA_023268575.1 Patulibacter sp. | reverse complement strand
GAACTTGCCTTCGGGGTCAAACTTTTCGCTTTGGCTGGTGGGGTTGAAGATGCGAAAGTAGGGCTGCGCATCGCAGCCGCTGGAGCTGGCCCACTGCCAGCCGCCGTTGTTGGCCGAGAGGTCAAAATCGTTGTGGTGTGTGGCGAAATATTTTTCGCCCCAGCGCCAGTCCACCCCCAGGTCTTTGCACAAAAAGCTGGCCACGACCATGCGCAGGCGGTTGTGCATGTAGCCGGTCTGGTTGAGCTGGCGCATGGCCGCGTCCACCAAGGGGTAACCGGTGCGGGCCTGGCACCAGGCCTCAAACAGTTTGTTGCCGTGCGGGCCATGGTCCCAGTGGATGGCGTCGTAGTCGCGCTTGAAGCTCTCGCCTGCGCCCACGTGCGCAAAGTTGGCCAGCACCAGATGCACGATGTTCTCGGTGAGTTCGTGGTCACCGCCGGAGATCCACATCTTCGAGCCGAAGAGCCGGAAGCTCCCGTCGGCCTGCGGCTCCGCGCGCGTGGCGATGTCGCCCAGCGACGAGCCGGCCTGCGTCTCCGACAGGCACATCGTCCCGGCGAAGCGGCCCTCGGCGATCGGCGGCACCCAGGTGGCGATCTGCTCCTCCGACCCGGTGGCGAGCAGGAGGTTCGCCGCCGCGGTGGCGATCATCGGGTACGCCGCCGTGCCGACGTTCGCGGCCTGCAGCCACGCGAGCGCCGCCTGCGCGATCGTCGTCGGCAGGTTCATGCCGCCGACCTCCTCCGGCAGCGCCAGGCCGCCGAAGCCCGCCTCGGCGTAGGCGCCCAGCGCCTCGCGCACCCCGTCGACGAGCACGACGCGACCATCCTCGCCGACGTGCGGCTCCTGCTCGTCGGCGGCGCGGTTGTGCGGCGCGAACCGCTCGACGGCGAGCCGCTCGGCGAGCGCCAGGACCTCGTCGTAGAGCTCCGCGGACTGCCCGGCGAACGCCTCGCGCTCCGCGAGCGCGGAGACGTCGAGCCACTCGTGCAGCAGGAAGCGCAGGTCGCGCCGGGACAGCAGCGTGCCCTGGTCGGTCGTCGTCTCGGTCGTGGCCATCGTGCAGTCCCCTCCGGAATGGTCGCGCCCGCGAGCCTACGCCGCCGCGGGCCCGACGTCGCCGGACCCGCGGCGCGGTCCCGCCGACCGCGCTCAGGCGGTGCGGCCCTCGACGATCGCCAGCGCCGCCTCGACCTCGCGTGTGCGCTCGTCGAGGCGGTGGCCGAGCAGCGCCTCGGCGCGGCGCAGGCGACGGGTGACGGTGTTGCGGTGCACGCCGAGGGCGAGGGCCGCGCGCGAGCGGTCCTGGCCGCAGGCCAGCAGCGCGGCGAGCGTCGTGCGCAGCTCCGCCGGACCCGGGCCGTCGGCGGCGAGCGGGCCGAGCTCCTCGACCGCGAAGCGACGGGCGCCCTCGGGATCGGCGAGCAGCAGCACGAGCAGCGCCACGTCGCGGTAGGCGACGAGCCCGCGCCGCCCGGTCGGGACCGCGCGCTCGGCGCGGCGCGCCTGCTCGTAGGCGGCGGCGAACCCGTCGATGCCGCGGCCGGGCTCGGAGACCGTCGCGCCGAGCTCGAGCCGCCGCAGCGCCTCGTCGAGCGTCGCCCGCTCCCGGGCGTCGAGCGGGGCGTCGCGCGTGATCCACGCCGCGGGCCGCCCGTCGGCGCCCGGGGCGATCAGCGGCCGACCGCGCGCGAGCGGCCGCAGGACGTCGCGGACCTGCTCGGCGATGAGCGCGGCGTGGTGGTCGCCGTCCTCGCGGGCCGAGCGCAGCGCGAGCGCGACGTGCGGCCCGTCGAGGCGGTAGGCGAGCAGCCGTTCGGCCTCGTCGCGATCGACCGCCTCGCCGGCGAGGATCCGCCGGACGGTCGCGCTGGCGCGGGCGACGTTCGTGCGGACGGCCTGCTCGCGCTCGCGCTGGTACGTCGCGGTGACGTCGCGCATGACGTCGTCGACGAACCGGAACGACAGGCCGATGAGGTCGCCGAGCTCGCCCGGAGCGTCCTCGAGCTCGGACTCCGCGGCCAGCCGCGAGGCGATCGCGACGACCGCTTCCTGCCCGAGCCGGTACGACCGCAGCACGTCGGAGAGCGGCACGTCGCGGCTGGCGAGGCGCAGCGCGTAGGCCGTCGTCGCCGCGGGCGCGCGGTACCGCTCGCGCAGCCCGACGCGCAGTGCGTCGCGGAACTCGACGAGCAGCGCGCGGCTGCCGACCCGGGCAAGCTCGGCGAGCTCGTCGTGCGCGAGCATCCCCGGGAGCTCCGCGTCGACGCGCTGCACGACGCGCGCCGCGTAGTCGTCGGCGTGCGCGGTGAGGTCGTCGGTGACGAGCTGGCGCAGGCGGGTGGGCATCGGCGACGGGCGGGCGCGGGGTCGGGTCGGGGTCGGGCGGCCGAGACCGGACACCGCCGGCGGCACGCGGCGCCGGCCGGGGCTGGTGCCCGTCGCCTCCCATGGTGCAGTCTGCACCACATCGGCCGGCACGTGGGGCGCACTGCTCCTTCGCACGGGGCACGGCGCCCGCGAGGCTGTCACGCATGACGGATCGCTCCTCGCTCGCCGGCCGCACGGTCGCGATCACCGGCGCCGCGCGCGGGCTCGGCCTCGCCACCGCCCGCGAGCTCTCCCGCCGCGGCGCCCTCGTCGTGCTCGGCGACCTCGACGCCGACCTCGCCCGCGAGGAGGCCGCCGTCCTGGACGGCATCGGCCTGCCGCTGGACGTCACCGACGACGCGTCCTTCGCCGGGTTCCTCGCCCAGGCGGCCGAGCACGGCGGCCGCGTCGACGTGCTCGTGAACAACGCCGGGATCATGCCGACCGGCCCGTTCCTCGAGCAGGACGACGACCTGCTGCGGCGGCTCTACGAGATCAACGTCCTCGGCGTCGCGCGCGGGGTGCGCCTGGCCCTGCCGGCGATGCTCGCCCGCCGCTCGGGCGAGATCGTGAACGTCGCCTCGATCGCGGGCCGGACCGTCGCCGCCGGGATGGCGAGCTACTGCGGCACGAAGCACGCCGTGGTCGGCATGACCCGCGCGCTGCGGCGCGAGCACCACGGCTCCGGCGTCGGCTTCACGCTCGTCATGCCGTCGTTCGCCAACACGCGGATCACCGCCGGCGCGGTCTCGGGCCTCATCCCCGTCGCCCAGCCCCACCAGGTCGGCCGCGGCATCGCCGACGCGCTGGAGCGCGGGCGCCGCGACCTCGTCGTGCCGCGCTCCGCCGGCGTCATGGTCCGCCTGACCGAGCTGCTGCCGCGTGGGATCGCCGACGCGACCG
>JALRCL010000578.1 GCA_023268575.1 Patulibacter sp. | reverse complement strand
CCACCGCGTCCGACCGGGAGAAGGCCGAAGTCCTCGACGTGGCGCAGCTGCTGCTCGCCTCGCTGGAGACCAGCGTCTACACGCTGCCCGAGAAGGGCACTGCCGCGAAGTGGTCGGCCGAGCTCGCCGAGAAGCGGGCCGCGGCCGAGGCGGGGGTCGTCCTGCCGGTGGTGCGCAGCGTCGAGGAGCACCTCGCCGAAGCGCAGTTCCGGGAGGTCCTCGCCGCCGCGCCGCTGATCGAGCTGGAGCGGATCGGCGACGGCCCGGTCGTGCCGCTGCCCGCCGCCGAGCAGCCGCTCAGCGGGGTGCGCGCGCTCGGGCTGGCGAAGGTCATCGCGGGCGGCGGGATCGGCCGGACGCTCGCCCAGCACGGCGCGGACGTCCTGAACGTCTGGAGCCCGACCGACTACGAGAGCCCGGCCGTCTGGCACACCGCGCAGCTCGGGGTGCGCTCCGTCCGCCTGCCGTGGCGGCACGAGCGGGGACGGGCGGCGATCGACGGACTGCTCGCCGGGGCCGACGTCCTCTACGCGAACCGCCGGCCGGCGCTCCTGGAGGCGCTCGAGCTCACCGCCGAGGCCGCCGCCGCGCGTCGTCCCGGGATCGTCCACGCCCAGGTCACCGTCCACGGCCGTCGCGGCCCGTGGGCGTCGCGGCCCGGGTTCGACCAGACGGCCGGCTCGGTCACGGGGATCATGGATCTCGAAGGCGACGGCGATCGCCCGCGGGTGCCGGTGGTGAACGTCGTGAACGACTGGATCGTCCCGTGGCTCGTGACGACCGGCGTCTGCGAGGCGCTGCGCCGCCGGGCCGTCGAGGGCGGCTCGTGGCGGGTGCACGTGTCGCTCACGCGCGTCGCCCTCTGGATCCTGTCGCTCGGCGTCTTCGCGCGCGACTACGTCGAGGAGGTCGCGGAGGGCGCCTCGGGCGACGAGCGCCACGAGCACCGGGCGCCCGAGCTGCTGCACCTCGACGGCCCGACGGGCCGGTACCAGGGCGTGACCGACCAGGTGCGGATGTCCGCGACCCCGGGCGCCTTCGCGCACGGGCTGCTGCCGATCGGGTCCGCGCGCCCGGAGTGGATCACGGAGGGACTCGCCCGATGAGGCCGATCAGGATCGCGAACTGCTCCGGCTACGCCGGGGACCGCCACGCCGCGCTCGCCGAGGTGCTGCGCGGCGGCGACGTCGACGTCATCGCCGGCGACTACCTCGCCGAGGTGACGATCGCCGGCATGGCCGCCCGCCGCCTGCAGGGCAAGGGCGAGGGCTACAGCGAGCTGCTGCTCTCGCAGCTCGACGGACTGCTCGACGAGTTGCTGGAGCGCGAGGTGAAGCTCGTCGTCAACGCGGGGGGCTTCGACCCGGCCGGGCTCGCCGCCCGCCTGCGGGACCTGCCGACGACGAACGGCCGGCGGCCGGTCGTCGCGCACCTCGAGGGCGACGACGTCCTGCGCCGGATCCCGGAGCTGCAGGCCGACGGTCACGCGCTGGAGCACCTCGACCGCGGCGAGCCGCTGAGCGCCTGGGGCCGCGAGCGGCTGCTGAGCGCCAGCGCCTACCTCGGCGCGTGGGGGATCGCCGACGCGCTGGGCGCCGGGGCGGACATCGTCGTCTGCCCTCGCGTGACCGACGCCTCGCTCATCGCCGGCCCCGCCGCCTGGTGGCACGGGTGGGAGACCGAGTCCTGGGACGCGCTGGCCGGCGCCGTCGTGGCCGGGCACGTCATCGAGTGCGGACCGCAGGCGACCGGCGGCAACTTCTCCGGCTTCCGGGAGGTCCCGGCGAACGTCCATCCCGGGTTCCCGATCGCCGAGGTCGCCGAGGACGGCTCCGCGACGATCACGAAGCACGAGGGCACGGGGGGCATGGTCTCCACCGACACGGTCACCGCCCAGCTGCTCTATGAGATCCAGGGCCCGATCTACCGCAACCCCGACGTCACCGTCGACCTGCGCGGCGTGCGCGTCGAGCAGGAGGGCCGCGATCGGGTGCGGATCAGCGGCGCGACCGGCACGCCGCCCCCGCCGACGACGAAGGTCGCGATCACCGCGGTCGCCGGCTGGGAGAACTCGCACCTCGTCTGGATCTGCGGCCTGGACGTCGAGGAGAAGGCCGCGCTCGTCCGTGCGCAGGTCGACGACGTCCTGCAGGGCAGCGGGGTGCGGAT
>JALRCL010000574.1 GCA_023268575.1 Patulibacter sp. | reverse complement strand
GCCGCCAGCGTGGTTGCTGCGGAACTCCACCCCGTCAGGCCCCATCCGCATCTCGTCGGCGTTTTCGGACCCGGTCAGGCTGGCCGCGTTCATGCCCTCGCCGATCTCGACGCCCTTGACGGCGTTGATCGACATCATCGCCGAGGCCAGATCGCTGTCGAGCTTGCCATAGAGCGGCGCGCCCAGACCGGCGGGCACGCCGGTCGCCGTGACCTCGACCACGGCACCGACGGAATTATGCGCAAGGCGGATCTCGTCCAGATAGGCGGCCCAGTCGGCGGCCGCGACGGGATCGGGGCACCAGAACGGGTTCTGCGCGATCTGGCCTTCGTCAAATCGCGCGCGGTCGATGGCCCGCGGGCCCATCTGCACCATGTAGCCGGTGATCGCCAAGCCTGGCACCAGAGAGGCCAGCGCGACCCGCGCCACACCGCCCGCCGCCACCCGCGCCGCCGTTTCCCGCGCCGAGGACCGCCCGCCAGCTGCGCGACAATGCCGCGAACGCCGCCCGGCGGATGATGGACGAGGCCGCCGCCGCCCGGGACCAGGCGCAGGCGGAGGCCGAGCGGCTGACCGACGACGCGCACCGTCGCGCCCAGGGCCAGCTCGCGGCCGCACGGTCGGTCGCCACCGACGTCCTGACCGAGGGCGAGGCGCTGGCGGCGAACCTCCGCGATCTCGGCCGGTCGCTCGAGGCCAACGCGCGCCTCATCCTCGAGGACGTGCAGGCCAGCCACGCCGCGCTCGTGCACGCGCTGGACCGGGTCTCCCCCGGGCACCGGCCGCAGAGCCAGCTGCGCGGACGCGCGACCGAGCGGGGCAGCGGCGGTCGGGCCGCCGCCGACGAACCGCTCGGGCCGCCCGAGTTCCTGCGCCGTCGCTGAGCGTCCCGCGGCCGGCCGCTCCGGCACCGGTCGCCGCCCGCCGTCGCCCACAACCGCCCGGGGCCGACGCGCCGGCGCGTCGCCCGGGCAGCACGCCGCCGCCGGTGGTCAGCCGACGTCCTGCGGGAAGCGCAGGCGACGGTCGGGATCGACGTCCCGCCGCACGGCGCGCAGGCGCGCCAGGCTCGCGCCGTAGTACGCGGAGCGGAAGCCCCGCAGCCCGGGGTCGGGGTAGTTCACGTACGCGCCGCCGGTCGTGCGTCCGCGCAGCGCCGCGCGGTTGCCGCGGACCCAGGCGCGCGCCGCCGCCAGCCCCGCGGCGCCCGGCTGCGCGTAGTGCTGGATCTGGGCGATCGCCGCGCGGTGGGCGAAGCTCCCGTCGCCGTCGCGGACGGCGCCGCCGAGCGCGTCGAGGATGATCGCCCCGGACCGCGCGCCGCGCGCGACGACCCGCTCGCGGAGGATCCGCCGGCCGGCGGCGTCCAGCGGCCGGGCGAGGTAGTCGCTCGTGGCCGCCCACGTCTCCCGCGGCATCCGGCCCCCGGGCCGCGAGCCGACGGTGTGGCACGCCGCCTGCGACAAGCCGAGGCATCCCGCCCAGCGGCGCTGGAGGTCGAGCCGACCGTCGACCCCGCTGCTCAGACGCGCGCCGGGAACGCGCAGCAGGGGGCCGAGCGCCCGGCGCAGCGCGGCGGCGTCGGTCCCGTGCCACTCGCCGATCGCGCGGACCCGGGGCGCGCCGCCCGCGAGCAGCGAGAGCGTGCTGGACAGGCGCGGATCCGCGGTGGGGATCGTGCGCTGCCACGCGTCGATCGCCGCGTCGGCGCTCGACCACGGCCACGTCAGGGCGAACCACGTCGCGCGCCGCGCGGGCGCGGGCTCGAGGTGGGCGTCGACGAGGATCGCCAGCTGCCCGCCTCCGCCGCCCTTCATCGCCCAGAGGAGGTCGTCGCCGCCGGACAGCGTCCGCAGCCGGCCGTCGACGGTGACGACCCGCGCGCGCCGGATCCGGTCGCTCGTCAGGCCGAGACCGCGCACCGAGGGCCCGACGCCGCCGCCGAGCGCGAGGCCGCCGAAGCCGACCGAGGGACAGGTCCCGCCCGGGATCGCGACGCCGCGACGCGCCAGCCCGGCGTAGGCGTCGATGAGCTGCGCGCCGGCGCCGACGACCGCCAGGCCGTCCTGGACGCCGACCGCGCGCAGCCGGCCGAGGTCGAGCACGACGGTGCGGGGATCGCCACCCGCCCAGCCCGCGAAGCCGTGACCGCCGCTGCGCGCGACGAGCCGGACGTCGCGCTCGGCCGCCCACCGCGCGGTCGCCTGGACGTCGGCGACGCCGCGGGCGAGCACCACCGCCGCGGGCCGCGGCGC
>JALRCL010000554.1 GCA_023268575.1 Patulibacter sp. | reverse complement strand
CGAGCCGCTCCCGGCCCAGGGCCGTCACCGCGTAGCGCTTGCGCGGCGGGCCGCTGCCGGCGAGCACCGCGTCGACCGCGACGAGCCCGAGCCGCTCGAGGGTCGCGAGCGCCCGGTAGCAGAGGGGCTCGCCGACGCGCCAGATCCGGCCGACGTCGCCCTCCGGCGCCAGGAGCTCGGCGATCGCGTAGCCGTGGCGCGGCTCCTCCGCCACGAGGGCGAGCACGAGCCACTCGTGGACGAGGAGGTCGGTCTTGCGCCTCAACGGTCCCCCCGGCGCAGCGCGAGGAGCTTCGCGGTCGCCAGGACCGTGCCGCTCAGCACGACGAGCAGGACGCCGATCGCCAGCGCGACGTCGAACCGGTCCCCGAGCTGGTCGTAGACGCCGAGGGTCAGCGTCTGCGTCTCGCCGCGGACGCTGCCGGCGAACATGATCGTCGCGCCGAACTCGCCGATGCCGCGGGCGAACGCCAGCACCCAGCCCGCCGCGAGGCCCCCGGCCGCGAGCGGCAGCGTCACGCACCGGAACGTCGCCCAGCGGCCCGCGCCGAGGTCCCGGGCGGCGTCGCGCTGGTCCTCCGCGACGCCCTCGAACGCGGGGATCGCCTGCCGCACGTAGAACGGGGCGGCGACGAAGACGACCGCCAGCACGACGGCCCACTCCGTGAAGGGCAGGACGACGCCCCGGTCGGCGAGCTCCGGACCCAGGAGGCCCCCGGCGCCGAAGGCGGCGAGCAGCCCGATGCCGGCGACCGCCGGCGGCAGCACGACCGGCAGCTCGACGAGCGTGATGAGCGCCCGGCGGCCGGGGAACCGGCGCCGCGCCAGGAGGTACGCCGTCGGCGTGCCGAGCAGGAGGATCACCGCGTTGGCCACGAGGCTCGTGCGCGCCGTGACCTCGAGCATGTCGCGCACGACGGGCTCGCCGAGCAGCGACGGCACGTCCCGCAGCGGGGCCTCGACGACGAGCGCGACGATCGGCAGGGCCAGGAACGCCAGGAGCAGCCCCGCCGCGAGCGGCAGGAGGACGGTCCCGACCGTCCCCGCGGGGAGTCGCCGCGCGCGCACGCCGCGACGCTACCGGGGCGGCAGGCCGAAGCCGCCGCGGCGCAGGACCGTCCGCCCGCGGGCGGCGCGCACGGCGGCGATGAACCGGCGGGCGCCCGCGGCGTCGGCGCCGCGCCGGCGGACGGCGCAGAGCTGGTAGCGAACGGGCGGCTGCGCCCACGTCGGCAGGCTGATCGACCGGACGCGGTCGGCGACGATCCGGCCGTCGGTGCGGTACGCGAAGCCGGCGTCGGCGGAGCCGAGCGCGACCTTCGCCGTGACGCCGCTGACGTTCGCCTCCTGACTGACGGTGTTCGTCCGCAGGATCGAGGTCAGCCGCATCCGCCCCAGGAGGGTGCGGGTGTACGCGCCGATCGGCACGCCGGCGGTGCCGATGGCGATCCGGCGGCGGCCGTTGCGGAGGCTGTAGACCGAGCGCACCCGACCGGGGTTGGCCCGCGGCACGAGCAGCACGACGACGTTCGTCGCGAAGGTCACCGGGCGCGTGCACCGCCCGGCCCGGTAGAGCGCCTGCGCCTCCCGCGGCGAAGCGGAGGCGAAGACGTCCGCGGGCGCGCCGCGCTCGATCTGCTGCTGCAGCGCCCCGGAGCCGCCGAAGCTGTAGCGCGCCTTGGCGATCTGGGGGAACGCCTCGCGCAGCGACGCGGCGGCGTAGACCGTCGCGGCCTCGCCGGCGGCGGGCGCCGCGAGCGGCGTCACGAGCGTGGCGACCAGGACGGCGACCGTGGCCGGGCGGCGACGGTGGGCCGGGACGGGGGCGAGCGGGCTCATCGGTTCTCCTCGGGCTGGACGCCGCTGACGGCGAGGTACGTCTCGAAGCGCCGGCCGGCGGCTTCGACGCTCAGGGGTCCGGGGAGCGGGACGGCCGCGACGGCGTCCACCGCGCTCAGGCGGGTGAGCAGCTGCACGTCGCCGGCCAGCAGCTCCGCCAGCAGCAGCCGGGTGGCCGGATCCGCGGCGTCGCGGGCGGCCGCGAGGCCGACGCCGACGCGCGTGGCCTGCAGCCGGGCGCCGAGCCGGGCGGCGGCGCGGGGCGAGGCGAACGCCGTCGGCGGGAAGCGGACGTCGAAGTCGCGCGCCTTCACCGCGTCGAGCTGCAGGACGGCGGCCAGGCGCCGGCCGGCGTCGCGCGTGGCGCGCCGGCCCGCGTCGAGCTGGCGCCGGCCACCGCGCGAGAGACCGGACGTCCGGCGCGCCCGGCGGTAGTACTCGCCGGTGACGAGGGCGCCGATCGACGCCACGTAGAGGAACCCGATGTCGTCGTCGGCCGGCGCCGGGCCCGAGGCCGCCCGGGCCGCGGGAGCGGCGGCGAGCGCGAGGAGCCCTCCGGCGGCGAGCCCGCGGCGCAGCAGCGCTGCGCGCGAGAGGCCGAGCGGGGGACCGGGTGGCGCGGCGCGGGGCACGTCGGCAAGCTACACACGGAATGAGCAGTTGGCCAGCAGCGCGCCGGTGGTGCGCCCACGTGGGGGTGACGGCCCTCGCCCTGGGGGTGCCCGCGGGACTGGCGGGTTGTGGGGACGGCGCCGGTCCGGCGGGCCGCGGCGGGCCGCCGGACGCCGTCGCGGCGCCGGCGACGCAGCGCGACGGTGACGCGATCGTCCTGCGCGGCGACGCCTCCCCGCAGGCCCACGGGCCCCTGGTGCTCGGCGGCACGTACCTCGTGCGCTTCCGCCAGCGCGATCCGCAGGACCCGTCCGTCGACTTCGGGCAGCAGACGGCGTTCGAGCTGGCGCTCGTCCGGAACGCCGGAACGCCGCGGCAGCGCGAGCGGATCGTCCTCCGGGACGCGGCCGGATCGGGAACGCGCACGGTGCGGGTCGCGCGCGGGCGCTACGTCGTCGAGGTCCGCTTCGGCGACTTCCCGTACGAGGTCCGGCTGCAGCCACGCGGCTGACTCTCCTATGTCAAGGCTTGGGCGTTGGCCCAGGCCGTGATCCGGCGGTAGACGAC
>JALRCL010000516.1 GCA_023268575.1 Patulibacter sp. | reverse complement strand
GGGGAGCGCCCGGCCCGGCCGCGATCGGCCGGTCCTCGGCGCCGAGGACCGGCCGATCGCGGCCGGGCCGGGCGCTCCCCGGCGGCCGCGGTCGTCGCGGGAGCGGCCCCCGCGTTTCGCGGGACGGCCGGTGGGGAACATCGTCCTCACCGACGTCGCCAGGACCGTTCGGTGCCGGGGGCCCTCCGCCTCCGGCACCGGGCGCCTCCGGCGCACGAGCCGCGCCGATCCGCCGCACCCGGAAGGGGCGGCGGGGCGCGGCTCTCGTCGTGGACCGCAGGGCGTCAGGACGTTCCCGAGGCGGCGATCGTCGCCTCGGGATCGCGCCGGCGTCGCATGCCCGGCCGCACGTGCGCGAGGCAGCCCGCCGCGCCGATCGCCGCGATCACCGCGACCGGCGCCATCGCGTGCTGCGCCGTCGCCGGCGACGGGTCGCCGCCGAGCAGGAGCCCCACGACGACGGCCCCGAGCACCGCTGCGGAGAAGCCACCGCAGTTCACGAGCGCCGTCGCGCTGCCCGCCGAGACCGCCGGCGCCTCGCGGCGCGCGATCTCGAACGCGATCATCGAGCCGCCGGCCGCGGCGCCCGTCGCCACGAGCACGGCGAGTAGCAGGCCGTCGGGCACGTCCGGGGTCGGCCAGAGCACGAGCAGCCCCCAGCCGAGCGCGGGCACCGCCGGGAGCAGCACCGATGCGCGCCGTCGCGTCGCGTCGCGGCCGCCCGCGAGCGTGCCGACGACGGGTCCGGTGACGGCCAGGGCGACGACGATCCCGAGGAGGAGCGTCGACGCGGTCGCGCGGCTCATCCCCTGGCTGGCGACCATGTACGGGACGCCCCAGACCGCGCCGACGATCGCGAACGGGCCCATCGCCCCGAGGTGGAGGAAGAACCCGTGGCGCGTCGCCGGGCGGGCCCACGCGTCGCGCAGCGTCCGTCCGATCGGGGCGTGGTCGCGGGCGCGCGGCGCGGCGTGCCCCGGCGGACGGTCGTGGAGCAGGAGCAGCGGCATGGCCACGAGCGCCCCGGTGAGGACCGCCACGGCGAGGAACGTCGGCGTCCAGCCGATCCCGTCGAGGGCGAGGTGCAGCGGGACCGTCGCGGCGAGCTGGCCGACGGCGCCGACGACGCCCGCGAGCGCGGCGAGCAGGCCCTGTCGGTGCTCGGGGAACCACGCGTGCCCGATCCGCAGGACGTTGAGGAACGTCAGGGCGTCGCCGAGGCCGACGAGCGCCCGTCCGACGAGCGCCGGCGCGAGGCTCGTGGAGACGGCGAAGAGGGCCTCGCCGACGGCCATGATCGCCAGGCCGATCGCGAGCGTCCGGCGCGGTCCGAGGCGATCGGCGGCGAGCCCCGCCGGGATCTGCATCGCGAGGTAGATGAAGAGCTGCAACGCGGCGAGCGAGGCGAGCGCCCCCTCGGGGATCGACAGCCGCTCCGTCGCCTCGAGCCCGGCGACGCCGAGCGCCATGCGGTGGAAGAACGCGACGAAGTACGCGGCGGCCGCGAGACCCCACATGGCCCAGGCGCGGCGGCCGCCGAGGAGCCGGCCGGCGTCGCGCGCCATGTCGGATACATCTTGCATCTATGTTGGATCTATAGCATCGGCGGCGTGTCGACCACCTCTCCGTCCGCGTCCCAGCGGGCGTACGACCTCGTGAAGGGCCGCTGGCTCGACGGGTCGCTCGCCGACGGCGTCCTGCTCAGCGAGGGCGAGGTGGCCGGCGAGCTCGGCGTCAGCCGGACGCCGGTGCGCGAGGCGTTCCTGCGGCTGGAGGCCGAGGGCCTGTTGGCGCTGTACCCCAAGCGCGGGGCGCTCGTCACGGCGCTCTCGGACCGCGACGGGCGCGACCTGCTCGACGCCCGGCTGCTCGTCGAGCGGCACTGCCTCGAGCGGCTGCTCGCGTCGGCGGGAGGTCCGGTCCCGGTCGGTGGCGCCGCGCTCCGCGGCCTCGGTGCGTCCGGGGACGGCGACGCGGGGGGCGGCACGGGCGCGTCCGCCGGTCTGCTCGCCGAGCTGCGTGGGATCGTCGAGGAGCAGCGCGCCGCGGTCGCGGCCGGCGACATCGGCGGGTACGCCGAGGCGGACCGGCGGATGCACCGCACGTGGGTCGCGGCGGCCGGGAACCGGCTCCTGCTGGACCTCTACGACAGCCTGCGCGATCGGCAGCAGCGGCTGACCGCCCAGGTCCTGCAGCACCGCGCGCGGGACCCGCTCCTGATCATCGCGGAGCACGAGGAGCTGCTGGAGACCCTCGCAGCCGGCGACCTGCCGGCGATGCTCGAGCGGCTGGAGCGGCACGTGCGTGCCACCGCGAGCGCGCTGCTCGGCTGAGGGGGCAGGGTCCGGCGCGCACGGGTCCGTCCGGGGGCGGCCTCCGTCCGGGGGCGGCCTCCGTCAGCGACGCCGGTCGGGCGCCGCGCTCGGCGATCGAGTGCCGACGCTCAGCCGGCGGCGAGCCACGGAGCGTCGAGCAGCTCGCCGGTGTGGCGGTCCACGAGCAGGCGCGGACCGACCGGCGCCGCGGTGGTCGGGCTCTCGGCGGGCACCGCGCGCACCGCGTGCTGCCCGTCGGCGAGGACGACCCGGACCCGCCCACCCCCGGTGCGTGCGGCGCACCGGACGGCCGACCGCACCGCGTCGTCGCGGCGGATGTGCCGGCAGACCGGTGCCAGCGTGCGGCGTTGGCGAACCACCCACATCGCGAACTCGTCGCGACGGACCTCGAAATCAGACACGGCTGACGCTCCTCGGGTTTGTCGCATCCTGCCAGGGCCGTCGGACGACATCGACCACGAAGTTCCCGCAAACTCCGGGAAGAAGGCCGCAGACGATCGCCGCTCGGCTGCCCCGCGCGTCCGCGGCGGCCGGCGCGGACGCGCCGCGGGTGCGCCCGACCGGCTCCGGGGGACCGGCCCTGGCGCCGCGTCCCCGGCGTGCGCCGTACGCCGCGGACGCCGTCGCGTCAGGCGCCCGCCGCGGCCACGAGGCGGGTCGCGGCCTGCGGGAAGGCGGCCCAGTGGGTGTGCAGGTAGCTCGCGTGAAGGGTCCGGGACGCGACGCCCTCGGCGCGCTCGCGCCCGCGCGAGCGCAGGGTCCACGCCGGGGGCGTGGTCGCCTCCGGCGACAGCGTCGAGTAGTGGAACTCGTGCCCGCGGACGACCTCGCCGGCGCGCCAGAGCGGGGAGTCCGCGCCCGCCTCGGCCTCGCGGTACCCGAGGGTCAGGCGCGTGCCGAGCGCGCCGGTCCCGTCGAGCACGCCGCACATCGGGCGACCGTCGAGCGTGCCGCCGAGGTAGAGCAGCCCACCGCACTCCGCGACGATCGGCCGTCCGGCGGCGGCGAGCTCGGCGACCGCGGCGCGCATGGCGGCGTTCGCCGCGAGGGCCTCGCCGTGCTCCTCCGGGAACCCGCCGCCGAGGTACAGCGCCTCGGTCGCCTCCGGCAGGGCGGCGTCGTGGATCGGGTCGAACGGGACGAGCTCGGCGCCGGCGGCGCGCAGGAGCTCGAGGTTCTCCGTGTAGCGGAAGGTGAACGCCGCGCCGGCGGCGTACGCGATCCGCGGCCGGCGCTCCGGGGGCGGCGGGACGGCGACGAGCCCTCCGGCGGCGGGCGCCGTGCCCGGCTCGGTCGCGGGCGTCCGCCCGGGCTCGCCGGCGGCGCGCGCGAGCGCCTGCGTCGGATCCCAGGCGGGGCCGAGCGGCGGCGCGGCGCTCGCCAGGCGCTCGAGGGCGTCGAGGTCGACCTCCTCCGCCACGCGTGCCGCGAGGACGTCGAGCGTCTCCCGCGCTCGGGCGTCGCGCTCGTCGACCGGGACGAGGCCGAGGTGGCGCGACGGCGCCACGAGCCGGTCGTCGCGCGTCAGCGCGCCGAGCACCGGGACGCCGATCGGCTCGAGCGCCTCCCGCAGGAGGTCCGCGTGGAAGCTCGAGCCGACCCGATTGAGGATCACTCCCGCGACGTCGACGGCGAGGTCGTAGTTGCGGAAGCCGAGCACGAGGGCGGCGACGGAGCGCGCCATCGCCGCCGCGTCGACGACGAGCACGACCGGGCTGCGCGTGAGCTTCGCGACGTGCGCGGTCGAGGCGAGCTCGCCGCGACCCGACGCCCCGTCGAAGAGCCCCATGACCCCCTCGATCACCGTCAGGTCGGCGGGGCGTCCGTCGTCGGCGAGATCCGCGATCGCGTGCGCCAGCAGCGGCGACACGAGCTCCGGTCCGGCGAGGAACGCGTCGAGGTTGCGGGCGGGCCGGCCGGTGGCCAGCGCGTGGTAGCTCGGGTCGATGAAGTCGGGGCCGACCTTCGCGCCCTGAACGGTGCGACCGCGGGCGCGGAACGCGGCCATCAAGCCGCTGGCGACGGTCGTCTTGCCGGCGCCGGAGCTCGTCCCGGCGATGACGATGCGGGCGGTCATGGCGTCGGGGCCGGGGCGCCGGACGGTCGCTCCCGGTGTCCGAGGAGCGCGAGCACGAGGCTCGGGCGCCCGACGACGCGGAACGGTCTCGACACGCCGACAGCGTACTGCCCCGGGACGTTCGCGAGAGCAGCTCCCGGGCCCCCGGAGGCGAGCGACCGAGAACCCCGGACGGACGGCTCAGCGGAGGCGGAAGCCCGCGATCGTGCCGGTGTCGGCGGTGCTGCTGGAGAGCACGTAGGCGTTGCGGTCCCCGCCCGGGACCAGGACCTGCTGGGGCCACGCCCACGGCCCGCGGCATCCGCGGCCGCTGCACGCCGCGCGGTGGACGAGCGGTCGCAGCCGGTCCCGGCCGTCGCGGCGCAGCACCACGAGCGCGCCGTCGCCGGAGGCCACGACCACCCGCCGGCCGCTGGCCGATACGCCGAGGCTCGAGGGGCCGGAGAGCCGCCGGTCCCGGACGCAGCCGCGCCGGGCGGTCGAGCTGACGCAGCCGTGCGCCACCGGTCGCAGCGCGCCGTCGTCGCCGAGGCGCAGTGCGGCGACGGAGAACGGGACGTCGGGACCCGGCGGCAGGCCGTAGCTCGTCGGCGCGCTGCCGACGAGGACGCTCGCGCGGCCCGTCAGCGCGACGCCGTCGCCGGGGACCGACGACGAGAGCCGCCGGTCGCGGCGGCACCCGGGGAGCGCGGGCCCCGCCCAGCAGGAGGCGAGCGCCGGCGACAGGGCGCCGGTGGCCGGATCCCGGCGCACGCTGACCACCGCGCTCGGCGAGTCCACGGGCGAGGGGCCCTCGGCGACCGCGACGGCGATCCCGACGCGGCCGCCCGCCGTCCAGCGCGGTGCGCTCAGGTCGACCGCCGGAGCGGCGGCCGCGCAGCCGTCGGCGGCGGTCGGCCCGACGCAGCCCGCGGCCCGCCAGCCGGCGCCCGGCGCCCGCCGCAGCAGCGTCAGCGAGGAGCCCCCGACGTAGACGTCGCGGTCGCCGCTGGCCAGCGAGACGCTCGCGGTCGGCGCGTAGCTCTGCCGGATGCCGTACGGGTTGACGACGAACCGCCGCCCGAGCGACGGGACGACGGCGCAGTCCTCCAGCGGCGCCGAGGCGACGCAGCCGGCCGGCCCGTCGGGCTGGCGCAGGGCGCCGTCCGGTGCGCGCTCGAGCACCGCCAGGGCCACGAGGCCGCTCGCCGCGCCCTCGGGGATCGGCTCCGTGTCGGAGACGACGAACAGCGTGCGCCCGCGTGGTCCCCACGCGACGGCCTCGGCCGTCGCGGCGATCCCGCGGACCGGGCGGCAGCTCGTCGTCCGCCGCGGGTCGTCGCGGGTCGTCGTGAGGCAGCCCGACGGCCCCGCCGCCTGGCGCAGCCGGCCGAGCCACGTGTCGCGCCGGACCAGCGCGACGTCCGGCCCGGTGCCCTGCGGGACCGCGAGCACGTCCCGCAGCGGCGACAGCGCGGCCCCGCCGGAGGGGTTGCCGAAGCCCCGCCCGACGCGGCAGCCCGGCGCCACGGCCGGGTCGACGGTGATGCACGCGCCCGGGCCGGCGAGCGGCTCGAGGACGCCCGGACGGGCGGCGGACGCGGGAGCGGGGACCGCCGCCAGGAGCAGCAGGACGCCGAGCGCGGCGGCGCGGGCGGGGGCGGTGGCGAGCATGACGCGACGCTAGCGGCGCCGTCGCGGCGCGTCGGCCGTCGCGCTCCCGTCCAGGTCCCACCGCGGCGGGAGCCCTGCAGGTCCCGTCGATCGCCGTCGCGCTCCGGTGCACGCCCTGCCGATGGCCGACGCCGGTCCCGCCGATCACCGTCGCGCCCCGGTGCAGGTCCTGCCGATGGTCGACGGGGTCCCGCGTGGTCCCGCCGAGGGCCGCCACCGGTCCGTCCGGTCGTGGTCGCGGCGACCGGAGCGCACCGGCCCACGGCGCGCGGCGATCCGGATCCGCGACGCGGGTCAGGCCCAGGGACCGGCGACCGGCGCGAGATCGGCGACGCCGGCCTCCGTCATCCGGTCCGGTCCGGTCCGCGGCACGCCGGGGCCCCACAGGAGCGCCGGGACCGGATCGGCGGTGTGCCGTCCCGTCCGCGGGTCGCTGCCGTGGTCCGGGCAGACGGCGACCGTCGCGCCGAGGTCCATCGCGACGCCGGCGAGCGGGGCGAGCAGGTCGCGGTCCAGCCGCTGGAGCTCGCGCGCCTTCAGCGCCGGGTCGTGGCGGTGGGCGGCCTCGTCCGGCGCGCCGACGTGCACGACGACCGTCGGCACCCCGTCGCGCAGGAGCGCCGTGGCGGCGCGGGCCTTCGCCGCGAGGTCGGTGCCGACGTCGCCGGTCGCCCCGCGCGGGTGGAGCGTCTCGGCGCCCATGATCCGCGCGATGCCGGCGGCCGTCGAGCGGGGCGCGCAGACGACGACGGTCTCCTCGTCGAGGATCGGCGGCGGGACGGCGCCGTCGGGCCAGAGCTTCAGCCGCGGCGGATCGTCGTCGGCGACCGCCACGCCCGCCATCCGCGCGGCGGCGACGAGATCCGCGCGGGGCGGCAGCAGGGGCTCGGTGACCGCGAAGACGACGAGCTTGTGGCCGTCGAGGCGCTGGACGTGCAACGCCTCCTCGCCGCCGGAGCCGCGCAGCAGCGCCTCGGCCGCCGCACCGAGCTCGGGCCAGGGACGGCCGTCGTCGTGCCGGACGTCGATGCGGTGCACCGCGGCGCCGTCGGGCTCGTGGAGCCCGCGGGCGGCGGCGTCGATCCGCCCCCGGGAGAGGGTGCCGGGGTGCTCGTCGGCATGGACCCGGTGCGGCCGCAGGTCGAGGCTCGTCGCCGGCGTCCAGCCGAGGAGCAGCGAGATGCCGGTCTCGCTGCCGGGGTGCAGCCCGTCCGGCGTGACCGCCACCGGCCGGACGGCGCCGCGCCGTGCCAGCTGGTCGAGCGCGAGCGTCCGCGTCGCCGCGAGCGTCGTCGGCGGCGCGTCCGGGCGGTCCGGCGAGGGGAGCGCCTCGGCGAGGCCGTCGGGGATGACGAGCAGCCGCTGAGCCGGGACGCTCACCACTCGATGCCCTGCTGCGCCCGGATCCCCTGCTTGATCGGATGCTTCACGCTCTCGATCTCGCTGACGAGGTCGGCCGCCTCGACGAGCGCCGGGTGGGCGTTGCGGCCCGTGATCACGACGTGCTGGAAGCCGGGGCGATCGCGCAGCGCGGCGACGACCTCCTCGACGTCGATCCAGCCCCAGCTGATCGGGTACGTCAGCTCGTCGAGCAGGAGGAACTCGTAGCGGGCCTCGGCGATCCGGCGGCGCACCTCGGCCCAGCCCTCGCGGGTGAGGCCCTCGGATTCCGTGAGGTCGCGCTGGATCCAGGTCCAGCCCTTGCCCATCGTCTCCCACTCGATCGTGCCGCCCTCGCCGGAGTCCGAGAGGACCTGGGCGGCCTTGCGCTCGCCGACCTTCCACTTGCCGCCCTTGACGAACTGGAAGACGCCGCAGCGGTAGCCCCGGGCCCACGAGCGCTGGAGCATGCCGAAGCCGTGGCTCGACTTGCCCTTGCCCGGGCCGGTGATGACGGCCACCAGCGGCTTGTCGCGCGGCTTGCGGCGCCGCGGCTCGGCGCTGCCCTGGTCGTCCGGGGCGTGCGGGACGTCGGCGGCCGCGTGCCGTGCGGCGGCGCGCTGGTCGGGCGGGGTGCTGGGATCGGCGGCGGTCGCGCCGTCGTCGGGGCGGCTCATGGCGAGGCCTCCGGGGTCGAGGGACGGACGGCGCCGGGTGGTGCTCCGGCGTCGGGCGGGCGGCGGGGCGGGCGCTCGGGCTCGCAGCCGGGCGGCGGCGGGACGTACGCGCCGCCGCCGGCCTGCATCGGCACGGGGCGTCGTCGCGGCCGGCCCCGGCGCAGCTCGGGCGGCGCGATGAGGACGAGGTCGGGCCGGCGGGCGAGCAGCGCGCGCACGATGCCCGCGGTGAGCAGCGCCTCGATGACCGCGACGAGGGCGTACGTGCCGAGCGTCGTGCCGGCGAGCGCCGCGCGGTCGATCTCGACCTTCGCGCCGACGAGGTACTCGACGACGAAGAGCGACGCCGCGAGCAGGACGTTGATGAACGCCGCGATGCCGCAGGCGAGCGCGAGCGGTCCGGGGCGCCCCCGGCCGCCGAGTCCCTGGGCGGCGCGTTGGATCCCACGCAGGATCGGCCAACCGAGGAACGCGGGGACGAGCGCCGAGTTCACGATGTTCAGGCCGAGCGTCGTGATCCCGCCGTCGCCCTGGACGAGCGCCTGGAGGATCGTGACGACCGCGATCGTCAGCGCGCCGAGCCAGGGTCCGAGCAGCGCGACGGCGAGCGTGCCGCCGAGCAGGTGGCCCTGCGTCCCGAACCCGAGCGGGACGAACGGCGAGTCGCCGACGATGAAGAACGCGCCAGCGAGGCCGGCCAGCGGCAGCCGGCCGTCCTCGCCCGTCAACCGGGCGCGCCGCACGCAGACGGTCAGCCCCGCGACGGCGACGGCGGCGCCGGTCGCGGTGACCGGGGCGGCGAGGAAGCCCTCAGGGATGTGCACGCGGGCCCTTCGGTGTCGCGGTGCGTGGGGCGAGAGGGGTGATCGAGCCCGTCTCGGCGACGGTGCTCGTCTCGC
>JALRCL010000458.1 GCA_023268575.1 Patulibacter sp. | reverse complement strand
AGGCCCCGAGCGACGTCGCGATGTCGACGGCCCCGACGAGCAGCGGCAGGGCGAGCACGAACGCGCCGAGGTCGAAGACCCGCGCGAACAGGAGCCCGAGCGCGATCGCCAGCAACGCCTCCGGCAACGTGGCGGCGCCGTGGGCTCCCTGCGCGTCGGCGGCGGCGGTCAGCAGCCCACCGGCGAGGGCGAGCGCGGCGAGCGCCAGCGGCACGCGCGTGAGCGGCCCGAGCGCCCAGGCGAGCGCGCCGAGCAGCACGATCGGCGGCACCGCCGCGACGAGCGCGGCGCGGCCGGGCGGCGTGAGCTCGGGCAGCGCCGGGGCGGCGAGCAGCAGCGCCGCCAGCGCGACGAGCAGGCCTAGTAGGGCGGCAGCGCCTCGTGCCACCGGCCGAGCTCCCGGAACGCGGTCCAGAACGCCTGCTTCGCCTCGAGCTCGTCGAGCGCGCCGTCGATCGACGGCGTCACGAGCGCCTGGCACGAGGGGGTGAACCGCTGCAGCACGCCGGGGAGGTCCTCCAGCGACTCGGCGAGCGGGACCTGCAGCCCGTTGAGCACCTGCAGGGCGTCGGCGCCCATGACGACGACGATCCGCGGCTGGACGATCGCGAGCTCCTCGACGACGCGCCGGACGCAGGCCTCGTCGGCGACCGCCGTGGGGTCCTCGAGCGGGCACTTCACGCAGAGCGTGCCGTAGATCGTCGAGGGGTCGATGCCGAGCCGGCGGAGGCTCTTGAGGACCGCGGTGCCGCCCCGGCCGTAGAACGCGACGCCCTCCTCGATCTCGGCCCGGCTGGCGTGGTGCTTCAGCAGGAAGATGTCCGCCTGTGGGTGCCCGGAGCCGATCACCGGCAGCGCCTCCCCACGCGGGCAGCCCTCGCAGGCGTGGAGATCGTGGGTCAGCGAGTTGATCTCACGGATCGCCCGCTCCAGGTACTTCTCGTGGATCTCGTCGTCCGTGGCGTGCATCGCCGCTGGGTTTGGCCTCGACCCGGGTCGGACCCTCGCCTCTGCAGGGCCGGTTGCCGGATGCAGCATTCCGTGCTGCACGGCGGATCGGAGGAGGAGTTGACGGAACTCCGTCGGGTGCCGACGCGCGCGGGCCCGCAGCACGGCCTCAGAGGCGCCGCAGCAGGGCCTGCTTCGCGGCCGCGAACTCGGCGTCGTCGAGGATGCCGTCGCGGTGCAGCTCGCCGAGCTCGCGCATGCGCCGGAGCAGGACGTCGGTCTCGTCGTCCGCGCCGGTGGCGATCGCTGCGGCGGGCAGCGGCGCGGCGGCGGGATGCCGGAGCCGCGCGACGACGGAGGCGGCCAGGAGCGGGATCGTGCCGCCTTCGCGCTGGACGCCCCAGGTGACGCAGTGCGGGTCGAGCTTCGGCGCGGCGGCCGGGACCCCGGCGACGCGGAACCGCACGTGCCCGTTGGTGAGCCCGGCGGTCGGGACCCACTCCACGCCGGCGATCCGGTCGAGCTCCAGCGTTTGCGGGCCGTGGCGGCGCTTGGCGTCCTCCGCCCACGCCGTCCACTCGAGCCGGACGGCATGACCGTCGAAGCTCGCCGTGGCGTCGCCCGCGGTCGCGGTCACCGGCACGGGGGGCCCGGGCAGGAGGAAGGCGTCGGTCGGCCCGCGGTCGGCGCCGCGGCGGTCGAGCTCGTGCCGGAGCTCGTCGACGAGGAACGAGGCTGCGCCAGCGGCGTCGTGATCGACCTCGAGGACGAACGGGTCGGCGGCGTCGCCGAGTCTCCCACCGGCGACGACCGTCAACGGGTCGGCGCCCTCACGCGGCCGCGCCCGCAGTCGGCCGCCCTTGCGCCCGGCCTCCCAGGCCGCGCCGGCGAGCGCGTCCAGCGGGACGGCGAGCTCGCCGATCGCGCGCCGCAACTTGTGCACCTTGCGCCCGTCGCCGGGGACGATCCGCAGGACCTCGTCGTCGAGCTCCCACGTCCCGCCGCGTCCTCGCACCTCGGTCACGAGACGTGTGACGTCGTCGGGGCCGAGCCGTCAGGACGCGGGTTCGGTGGCCGCGCGCGGCTCGCCGAACATCCAGGCGTGCGGGCGCAGCTGCCCGAGCTGCCGCGCCACGAGCGCCGCGGCGCCGACGGCCATCGCGCCGAAGACGGCGTCGAGGAAGAAGTGGTTGCCGGTCGCCATCACGACGTACGTCACGGCCAGCGGGTAGAGGCCCCAGAAGATCCGCACGGCCTTCGTCTTCGACAGCCGCGCGAGCGGCAGGCCGATCATCATCGCGAAGCCCACGTGCATCGAGGGCACCGCGGCGTACGGGTTGAAGAGCTTCGAGACCGCGCCGGCGTTCGGGTCCACGCCGGTGAACTCGTGCACCGAGTCGGAGATGCCGAAACCGGGGATCAGCCGCGGAGGCGCCGTGGGCACGAGGACGTAGCAGACGATCGCGATGAGCCAGGCGACGATGAACATGTTCCGCACGAAGCCGAAGGCCTGGTTGTGCGCGGAGTAGATGTAGGCCGCCGCGCCGAACGTCACGGTGCTCTGGAAGTTGATGTACATGAACGACGACACGTCGTTCAGCCCCGGCACGGTGTGCGAGAAGGACTGCATCGCGTGCTCCATGTCGAGATGGAGCGTGCGCTCGGCCGAGATGATCCAGTCGGCGTTCGCGAAGGCCGTCGTCTTGGCGGCCTCGTAGTCGACCATGCCCCGCGAGTACCGGTAGATCCAGTACGCGGCCATGACGATCGCGAGGTTCACCAGCGCGTCGAGGATCCCGTTGGGCAGGAAGCGGACGGGACGGGTGAGGATGCCGGGCATGACGAGCTCTGGGCGCGGGGACGGGACGCCGGCGGTCCACGCAGACCGCCACCTCGCGCCTCACCGATCGCACCGCTGACCGGCGTGACGCCATGGCCCAGGGAGACCTGAGCCGACTGTAACCGTACCGTGAACGCCGGTCTGCAGGCGCGTCCAGCCTCCCGGTCCACGTTCGATGCAGGCGCCGTCCGGCCGCACCTCGAGGAACCGCGTCCACCGGATCCGCAGGTCCAGGAGGCCGTAGCGGTCGGGGTTGTGGACGACGATCCGGTCCGGCCCCGGCAGCGTCACGGACGGCGGGGTCGGGGTCGTGCGCCCGCTGCCCAGCGGGCGATAGCCGGCCCAGCCCAGCGCAGCCGGTCGCACCAGCGGACGCGACGCGGTCCGCCAGAGGACCCAGTGCCGGTCCCGCCAGGCCTCGCGCAGGCCGATCGCCCGGCGGGCCCGCGGGTCCCGCAGCAGCGCCACCTCGTCGCGCGAGGCGTAGTCGGGCTCGGCGTCCGGCAGCGCCACCCAGGCGACCGCCTCCTCGTCGAGCCAGCGACGGTACCGCTCGGCGGTCAGCGGCCGGTCCTCGTAGAAGAGCGGGTTGCGGTGACGGTCGAGCTGCCGGATCCACCCGCGCGCGAGGGGGATCGCCGGGGAGAGGCGGCGCGCCTCGCCCCGGCGCACCGTCGGCGGGACCTCGACGCGCCCCGGCTCGCGGCGCACCCGCCGGTCGAGCTCCCGGACGACGGGCGCCCAGTACGTCGCGTTCGAGGACGGGTCGCTCCACGCCTGGGTCGCGTCGCGGACCGGGGGGTACCACTGCCAGTAGAGGAACCCGGCGAGGAGGAGCGCGACGAGCGCGGCCCGGCCGCGGCCGCCGACGAGCGTCGCGGCCCCGGCGCGGCTCGGCGGCCCGGACGCGGAGGCGTCGGCCCCGTCCCGCTCCGCGGTCCGCACGGCGAGCAGCGCGCCCGCCAGCAGCGGTCCGCCGACGAGCGCCGCCAGCCGGGTGGCGTTGCCGCCCATCGGCGTGTCGACGACCCCCGACAGCACGACGGCGGCGAGGTAGAGCGCCGCGCCGGCGCGCAGCACGCGCTCCTCCCGCGGCAGCACGACGATCGCGACGCCGAGCGCGGCGACCGCCGGCCAGAACGCGGACGCGACGAACGGCTCGCTGCCGCCCCCGGGGAACGCGGCGGCGAGCGCGACCGCGGCACCGAGCGCGGCCACGGCGAGCACCGCGGCGGCCGGTCGCGCGGCGCTGCGGGTCGTTCCGGCCGCCCACGCCAGGGCCGCCAACGCGAGGAAGAGCGCCGCCACGGGGCTCGTCAGCGCGGTCAGGACGCCACCCGCGATCGCGACGCCGAGCGCCGCGAGCCGTCCGCGCCCGTCCGCCGGCCCGGCCGTCGTCGCCGCGATCCCCAGGAGCGTCACGAGCGCGGCGCCGGCACCGAGCAGGAAGGTCGCGCGACCGGTGAAGAGGAGCGCGCCGGCGCCGGCGGCGAACCACCACGCCGCCGCCGCGGCCGCCCGTGCGGGCCACGCCCGCCGCGCCAGGCGCCCGAAGGCCCACGCCGCCAGGAGCGCGCCGACGACGCCGGTCCCCGCCGCGCCGACGAGCACCCCGAGCGCCGGCGCGAGCACGCTGTAGCTCGGCAGGAGGTGCCCGCCGAACCACGACAGGTCGAGGATCCACACGCCGTCGCGCGCGAGCGCGACGCGGTGCTCCTGGGCGGCGAGGTCGGTGGTCGCGGGCGTGGCCAGCAGGTACGCGACGGCCAGCAGCGCCGTGAGGATCCACGGCGGCACGCGGGCCGCCCACGCTCCGGCCCCGGCCGCGTCGCCGAAGGTCGTCGCGCCGCTCGTCGC